>NZ_JALKFU020000179.1 GCF_023242965.2 Frankia sp. AgKG'84/4 | reverse complement strand
GCGCGGGGTGGTGCGGGGCGCGTCGGCCTGGCCTGTCCCCGCCGAGTACAGCGCGAGCGCCACCCGTTCGGTCAGGTAGTCCGCCCGGCCGAGCAGGACATGCGCCCGCCGGCGGCCGGTCCCCGGTCCGCTGCGGCCGGGTACCCGGACCCGGTGCACCAGCGCGGCGTGGGGCACCTCGTCCGGATCGTGGTGGCCCGGTGGGCCGGCGACACCGACGAGGTAGGCGAGTGAGCTCGCCGGAGGCTCGACCCCGGCATCGTCCGGCTCTGCCTGGCCGGCGAGCAGGTCGTGCCAGGAGCGGGTCCCTGCCGAGCTGAGCGAACTCGCGACCGGGAAGTAGCCCTCCCGGCCCGAGCGGGCCCGCGACCAGACGTAGACGACCTGGTCGATGCGGCTCGCGTCGGCCGTCCAGTCGGCGTGCGCCCTGATCGGCGACGAATGTTCGATCACGGCCGGCCCTGTCGCGGCGGCCGGTTCCTCGCTCGTCCGGCCATCTCGATCATGTTCGGGCTGCCGGAAAGAGGACGTCCAGACAGGCCGCATCCCGAGGCGGGACCAGCCGCAGGACACCGGCGACAAGCGTCGAACCGGTCCAGACCGGCGTGGTCCTCGGCGGCACGGCGCTCGGATCTCCCGCTGCCGCGCCGCTCGCGTCGCCCGGCGTCGACCGCGCCCCGGTGGTCGGCGTCCGGGCGGCGTGCGGGGCGAACACGATCGAGCGGGCGGTTTCGGGCCGCGTGTCCGGCTGGCCCGACTGCCGTCCGGTCGAGAACAGCGGGACGGCGGCACTCTCGGCGGGGATGGGGACCGTCCGCCAGACCCGTTGGGCGAGATCGGCCCGGCGGGTCGCGGTCGTGCCGAAGCCCGTCTCGGCCAGAACGCCGGCGTCGCGCAGATGCTCGTGGTAGGCGTCGAGCAGGTCGTTGACGCGTCGGCCGACCCCGTGCCGACCGGGCCGCGGGCACAGCTGGTTCTCCGGTTCGGTGGCGCCCGGCCGGGCGAGGGCGGCGGCGACGAGGGCCGCCGCGAGCGCGTCGAAGTGGCTGCCGCCGACGAGATGCATGATGATCACCGGATTTGCCGCCACCGCCACGGCGGCGACCGCACGGTGGCCCCTCCCGGCCAGCCGCAGCGTCAGGACGACCAGGGCGACCGTCGCGAGCACGGCGACGACGCGCAGCGCCACCACGGTCCCGCCTGGACCGCCGCCGAGCGCCGCCGTGGCCTTCTCGATCGCCACCGCCGCGCTGCCGTAGGGGCTGTGGGTATCGGCCCAGCGCGGGTCGACGGCGCGCACGAACCCCAGCCCCGAACCGTCCGCCGCGCCGGCGGCGCGCAGGGCGGACACACCGTGGGTCGCCGGATCCAGCCCGAGCCTGGCGAGCTCGCCCTGAGCGGCGTAGGCATAGGCGTCCCGGCTGTACAGCGGCGGACCCACCGCGAACGGCGCGCTCCAGGCCACGGCGGCGGCGAGCCCGCCGCGGATGCTCACCCGACCGGCCAGCGCGCCGCGCAGGAGCGCAGCCCAGCACACGCACAGGGCGATGACGCTCAGCGCGGACAGTCCGGCCAGAACGCCCCTCGTGGTCTCGCCCGGCGGCGTCGATGGAAGAATCTCCCACCAGGATGAGGGATCGGTGATGTTCGGGTCTCTCGGTCCGAGCCGGCTCTCGGCCGCCATGGCCGTGATCGCGGCCGCGGTGCCGGCGGCGATCAGCCAGCCGACGCCGGTGTGGCCGCCGCCAGCGGATGGTCCGGGCTGAGCGCGCCCAGCCGCGGGTGGGGTGGCCGTTCTCGGCCGCTCGCCTCGAGGCAGGGTGCCAGGGGATGATCTGTCGGGTGCGGCGGAGGGACCGTCGTCGGTTGCTGGGGAGGTCGCGCGTGAGTGCCCTCGCGGCGCCCGGCCCGTCGACCGACGCGATGCCGGTCGGCCGGCTGTCGGCCGCGGCAGGCGAGACCGAGCCCCGAGTGGCTCCACTGCCCCAGACCCCCTTCATCGCCGTCGAACCGCCGCGCCACCGTGGGCCGGTGCGGCGCGCGGCCAACGCGGTGGCCGCCGTGGCCTGCCGCTGGCCGTGGGTGGTGACCGCCGTCCTGTGCCTGCTGTGCGTCGGGTTCGGCGTGACCGGTCCCGACACCCCCGCCCAGGAGTACCGGGTGTGGTTGTTCCGTCACGGTGGAGCGCTGCTCTGGGACGATCAATGGTACGGCGGCCACACCATACCCGGGTACAGCGTGCTGTTCCCCCCGCTGGGGGCGCTGCTCGGGGTGGAGGTCCTCGGGGCGCTGTCCTGTGTGGCGTCCACCGTGCTCGTCGCCCGGCTGCTGCGCGGCCCGCGGCGGCGCTCGGGACACGAGCTCGTCCTGGTCTGGTTCGCCGTCGCGACCGTGTCGAACCTGGTCGTGGGCCGGATGCCGTTCGCCCTCGGGATGGCCTTCGGTGCGCTGGCGCTGCTCGGCGCGCGGGAGCGGCGCACGAAGCTCACGTGGGCCGGCGCGATCCTCTCGTCGCTGGCCTCGCCCCTGGCGGCCGGCTTCGTGCTGCTGGTCGGCTGCGCGCTGCTGCCGACGATCGGCTGGCGGCGGGTGCTTCCGTTCGTCGGCGCCGGGGCCGGCATCGGCGTGGCGCTCGCCTTCCCGGAGGACGGCTACCAGCCCTTCCCCGCGGTGACCTACCTTTCGCTGCTCGCACTGATCGGGGTGGGGCTGCTCGTCGTCCCGCGCGAGGCCCGGCCGATCCGGCACGGTCTGCTGCTGTGGGCGGCCGCGGCGAGCCTGTTCTTCTTCCTGCCCTCCCAGGTTGGCGGCAACATCACCCGGCCGGCGACGCTGCTGGCCGGCCCGGCGGCGGCGCTGTTGCTCGCCGACCGGCGCCGGCTGCTGGCGATCGTGGCGATCCCGCTGATGGGCTGGCAGCTCGGGCCGCTGCACGGCGCCCTGCTCACCCAGGGTGACCCGTCCGCCAAGGCGAGTTACTACACGGGCATGCTCGACTTCCTCGACCGCGGCACCCCGGTGCCCGCGGGTCGGGTGGAGGTGCCGTTCACCCGGGCGCACTGGGAGGCACGTTACGTGGCGCCGTCGGTGCCGATGGCCCGCGGCTGGCTGCGTCAGCTCGACAGCAAGTACAACGCCCTGTTCTACGACGGCACGCTGAACGCCGAGACATACCACCAGTGGCTGCTGGCCCGCGGCATCCGCTATGTCGCCCTGCCCGACGTCGACCTGGACCCCTCCGCGGTCGCCGAGGCGAAGCTGCTGCGGGCCGGTCTGCCGTACCTGGACCTGGCCTGGCAGGACGCGCACTGGAAGGTCTGGCTGGTCACCGACTCGCCGGGCCTGGTGCAGGGGCCGGCGAGCCTGACCGAGCTCGGCGTGAGCTCGATGGCCGTCGATTTCCGCGCGCCCGGCATCGCCACGGTCCTCGTGCACTACACGCCGTACTGGCAGCCGGCCGAGGGCCGGGCCTGCGTGTTCCGGGCCGCCGGCGGCTGGACGGGGATCCTCACCGAGTCCGCCGGGCCGGTGCGGCTGACCGCCCGGCTCTCCGTCGACGGGTTGACCCGGGCCAGCGCCCTGGACTGCCCCGTCGACCAGCGCGTCGGCTGACCCGGCGTCCCACCGGGCCGCGGGGGGCCGCCGCCGTCCGCTCCCGACCTGTCCTCAGCTCGGCCGGTTGAGCGGGACGATGCGCAGCCCGGCGTGCGCGAGGATGCCCGGCAGGGCGCGGATCACGTCCCGGTCGCGTTCCCGGTCGACCTCGGGCAGCTCGGCCCAGTCGACCATCGCCGGATGACGGCGGCCGGAGCCGTCCTGTGGTGCCGGTCCGAGGGTGAAGCCCTTCGCGGTCCGTTCCCGCCGCCAGCGATCGTGTTCCTGCTGGGCGAGCTGTTCGATCTCGGCGCCGGTGAAGGAGAAGTCGGAGTCCGCCTCCCCGGCGGGCATCAGCATCAGGCTCTGGGTCCGCAGCATCTCGCCGAACTGCGCCGCCTGGGCCCGATTGGCGTCGCGCAGGTCCTCGGGCAGCTCGTCCCAGGGCACCATCGCCCGCCGGGATCCCATCGCCTGACCGCGGCGCCGCTCGGTCTCCAGGTAGCGGATGTGGCTGGCCTGGGCGAACCGCTCGATCAGGTCGGTGTCGCCGAGGTCCAGCGGCAGCGCCTCGTCGTTCACGGCGAAGAAGCGGACGCCGCCCCGCAGGTTCTCCAGCAGCGGCGTCGGCGTCGGCGCCACGGTCGTGTTCGGCTGGCCGAAGACGTCCTGCAGGCTGCGCTGCCGGCCGGTGCGCACGATGACCGTCGTCCGCCCGATGCCGAAGCGCTCGTTGAGCACCTGGGCGGCGTCCAGGCCGAACAGCAGCGCCCGCTCCTCGTCACCGAGGCAGACGTAGACGAACTCCGGCGGGCCGAGCCGGTCGGTGGCGTCCAGGACGTCGGGGGGAAGCTCACCGTTCTGGGTGTCGTGGCCGGTCAGCAGGACCCGGGACAGGGCCGGCTCGCGGGCCCGCAGCAGGGCCAGCTTCGCCGCGGCGCTCGGGTCGGACACGGCGATGGGCAGCAGGGCCCCGTCCGCGCCGGCGCAGGCCCGCCAGCGGCGCGCCAGCTCCATCACCAGCGCCCGGCCCAGCCCTGACAGGCCGAGCACGACCAGGGGCGCCGGCTGGTCCGGTGGCGCGCCGTCGGCCTCGACCGTCGCCCAGCTCGGCGGGTGGCGGTTGAGCAGGGCGTGCGCGCCCAGTACCTCGATGGCGAAGAAGTCCAGCCGGAACCCGGCGTCGTCGTCGAGCCCGATCCGCCGCGCCCGCAGATGCGGGATCAGCGACAGGTCTCCGACCTGGGCCAGGCAGCGCAGCGGCTGCTCCGCCCGGTCGACGGCCAGGCGCCGGGCGGCGAGCGCGATCGCCAGGTTCGAGGAGGTGTCCGGCAGGCAGCCGTAGACCACGTCGGCCCGGGCGATGCCCGCCTTCGCCAGTACCAGCGGCTCGACCGGGTCGCCGACCACCCGCAACAGCCCCGCGGGCCGCTCGGCGTCCGGATACTCGCGCTGCGCGTCCTCGGCGACGAGCACCACCCTTTTCGTCTGCGAGAGCCGGTCGACGAGGGCGGAGGCGGTGGGTCCGGTACCGCACACGACCACGTGGTGGCGGGCCCGGCGGGCCCGAAACCGTTCGAAGCGTTGCGCAAAGACCGTGCTGACGGCGTCCGCGACGCCCACGGCGGTGGCGAGCGGGGCCAGGAACCGGGCGATTTCCAGCGTCAGGGGGAACTGGCCGCCGTCCTGGAAGACGTTGCCGTCGAGGAGGAACAGCGTCGCGGTGAAATAGACCACGTTCGGCCAGCTGAACGAGGCCGGCGTGGCCTTGAACAGCCGGTACATCCCGATCAGGCCGAGGGTGAACGCGATGACCCCGAGCACGGCGAACACGCCGAGCAGATGATGGCGCAGCCACCGCGCGAGCCGGCCGGCCACGGCCAGCACGAGGCCCGGGCCGCCGGGGAAGCCCTGGCGGCCCGCGCCCGGGGGAATCACCAGTGCCGGCCGCGGGCCCCCCGGCCGGGACGCATCACGACCCGGCCGGTGGCAGCGCGGCGCCGGCCGCCGGCGTCACCGTCCGGTGGGTTCGGACACCAGGTCGGCGACGACGATGGTGGTGTCGTCTCTCGCGCCGGCCAGCAGCGCGGCCTCGACGAGGGCGTCCGCAGCCCGCTCGGGCGGCGAGGAGCCGAGTTCGCTCATCAGGCCGTCGAGCTGTTCGGGTGTCATCACCTTGGTGATGCCGTCGCTGGCGAGCACCACCCGGTCGCCGGCGCGGACCGGCTCGGAGAAGATGTCGGCCTCGATCTCGTCGGCGAGACCGACCGCGTTGAGCAGCGGGCCGTTGCGGATCGCGTGTGGGGTGGTCAGCGCCCGGGGGCGCCCGCGCCCCGGCTGCAGCCACACGGAGCTGTCCCCGACGTGCGCGACGGTGAGGTACTCGCCGGTGCTGCGCTGCCGGCCGAGGATGACGACGTCGAGCGTGCAGGCCATGCCGAGCCAGGTGGGCTCCTCCCGGGCGCGGGTGCGCACCACCCGGTTCGCCCGTTCCACCGCCTTGCGCAGGCCCTCCAGCGGATCCTCGGCGTACTGCGGCCGGAAGCCGGCGACCGTGGTCACGGTGAGCGTCGACGCGATCTGGCCGGCGGCCTCGCCGCCCACTCCGTCAGCCACCGCGAGCAGGCCGTCGACGACGACGAACGCGTCCTCGTTGGGGCCGCCGCGTTTGCCCCGGCGGGTCCGCCCGGCGGCGGCCAGCCGCAGGGGCGCGGCCGTGACCTCGTCGGGTTCGGCCGCGACGAGGTCCGCCGCGTGTTCCCGGCGGCGGGGCGGGGGTGTCATGCCGGGAAAGGTCGTCGCGGTGGGCGAACTCTCCCAGCGGGGATCACCCGTGCCCGCCTGGGCGGCCGGCTCCGGCGTGGCCGGCTGCGGGGTGTAGGTCGTGGTGGGCGGCGCGATCGGGAAGTCACCGGTCTGCGGGTCGTAGTACCGGGTCGTGTTCTGCCGATCGTCGTCATAGGACGGCACCTGGTGCGGCGGCGTCGCGGGCGGCGGCGTCCAGCCGGTCGCGTCGGGGTCGGAGCCGCGGCCGAACTCGCCCGCGGGAACCTTGGCGGTCACTTCCCCTCCCCACGGCGCGCCGGCGGTCCCGACGGAGCCTGCCTCGGCCATACCTGGGTCACTGGCCCGTGGATCATGTGCTCCCCTGCCGGCCGAGTTCGGGCTGGCAGCACCATCACCATCCGAACCGGCGTCGCTCGCCCTGGCGCTACCAGGTGGTTCTTCACCCGCTCGGTCGGCTCCCGCCCCGCCGTCGGCGGGCCCGTCGTCCGCGCCCCCACCGAGGTGGTAAACCCTGGCGAGGTGGGTGTCGGAGGACCGGCCACCCGTCGCGCGTGACTCCACCGCCGGCGCGGCGACCGCGGGCGCCGGATCCGGTTCGTCGAAGCCGGGAAGGTCGTCGAGAGCGGTCGTGTCGGGATCGTCACGGACCGGCACCGTACCGGATTGGTGGCGCTCGTGGTTCAGGCCACGCCTGGGGCGCTGGTTTCCCTGCCGGACCGGCCGGTTGTTCAGATAGAGAAAGATCACCAGGGCCACCAGCAGCACCACGATGAGCATGATCGGCACCAGCGAGCTACCCATGGCCTCCGTCCCCGCCGAACCAGTCATGACCACGCTGCCGGACGTGTTGCCAGCCGTCCTTCTTGATACTCAAGGACATCGACGTCCCGCGGACCACGGGTGTGTCGCGACACCGACACAAGTGCTGGTCATTGTTCCAGACTTGACCGACCCCGAGTAGGGCAACCGGGTGCTCGAGGGCCAGGCTGGCACCGCTCGCGCGGACGCCGGCCCGGTTTCACCGCCGTGCCGGGGGCGGGAGCATGACACCGATCAGCAGGGTGAAGGTGATCACGGGCAGCCCGAAGGAGCGGCGGCGCCGCCGGTTCGGGCCGTCGGTGATCTCGGCGAGGATGCGGGACTCGACCACGTCCGCCAGGGCCGCGGCGGCCCGCAGCTGGGGGTCGTCCGGCAGGTAGAGCATTGCCAGGCGCCGCACGACGCGTTCCAGATCGGCCGGATGCGGGCCGCCGGCCTCGGCGTCGACGGACTGGACGGTGCGGCGGAAGTACCGCTCCGCCGCCGCCGCCAACGCCGCGCCGGTCGGTGGTTCCGACCCGTGCCGTGCCCGGCTGTCCCGGCTGTCCCGGCCCGCCGTGCCCCAGCGCCAGATCGCCTCGTGCAGGTCCCGCTCGCCCTCCCAGCTGGGCACGTGCCGGGCGAGCAGGCCGAAGACCTGTGCGGCGTCCGGGAGCTCCGACTCGCAGGCGGCCAGGAAGGCCACGGTGGGACTGTGGTCCGAGTCGTCGGTGGCCGGGATGCGCGCGGTCAGCTCCGCCGCCAGGGCATCGAGGTCGGCGTCGCCCGATCCGGCCCTGTCATGGTGGTACAGATCGAGTACCCGGCGCAGGGCGGTCATGCGCTCCGAGGGCTGTCCATCCGGCCGGCCGACCATGAGCCGCTCGAACACGGGCCGGGCGCCGGCCGCGAGAAAGGCGCCCCCCGCGCCGGCCGTCACGGGCGCCGGCGAGAGCGCGGCGGCGTCGGCGATGGCATGGCGGAGGTCCTGCGCACCGTCCCAGCCCGGGGCGTAAAGGACAAGCAGCCGGAAGGCATCGGCTCCCCACGCGTGGGTCTCCCGCAGCAGCCGGACGACCGTGGCCGCCGGTGTCTCGCTGCCGCGGGTAAGCCGCTGCGCCGCCGGGCCGGCCGTCACCGGGCCCGCCGGCGTGACCGGGGCTGACGGCCTGAACGGAGGTGACGGCGCTACGACGGCAGCTGGGTCGGGAGTCCAGCCGCCGCTCGCCGGTGCCGCGGCGAACGAGCTGGTCGGGGCGGACGCGGCGGGCGGACCGGCGGTGGTGTCGACGGCGGTGACGGGACCGAGCGTGGTGACTGGAGCGACTGGAGCGACTGGAGCGACCGGGACGACCGGGACGACCGGTGTCGTCGGCGCGGCCGCGATGGGTGGGTTGCTCGGGTGCGCGGGTTCATTGCCCGCCGGGTGGGGCCGCCCGGCGGGCAATGGCGTGGGGGTGACCGGCCGCAGCGCGGCCAGGGTTTGCGCGGCCAACCGCTGTGCCTGGTCGGCGGCGGTGGGCAACCGGCAGGCAACCAAGATCGCTTCGATGCCGGCCGTGAGCGTCGGCTCGGCGTCTCGCAGTGCCGCCTGGACGCCGCGGGTGGGTGAGGGACCGGGCAGCGCGGCGAGATCGTCCGCCAGCGCGGTGATCATTCCTTCGACCTGTCGCTGCCGCTCGGCGACGGCGCTTTCGACCGTGGCCCGACCGGGATCCGCGCCGAGCTCGGCGGCGCGGACCAGGATTCGATCGACGAGCTCCGCCCGGCCGCGGCGCATGGCCTGCGCCAACGCCGGCTGGGATGGCGGCCTGGGCGGCCTGCGTTCCGCTCCGCCGGCCGCGCCGGTACCGGTGCCGGCTGCCAGCAGCATGCCGGCGAGGCGGCGCAGCTGGCCCTGGAACCGCGTGCCGGCCGGCAGGTCGACGGGCAGCCCAGCCGGGGTGGCGAGCAGCAGCGCCAGTCCGAGCCCCGGTCCGGGAAGGGCGCGATGATGCGGCGGACGGTGCGCTGACCGGCCGCCGCGAACAGGACGACCGCGAA
>NZ_JALKFU020000178.1 GCF_023242965.2 Frankia sp. AgKG'84/4 | reverse complement strand
TCATGTCCGGCGCATAGCCGGTCTTCTCCGCCACCACCTCCACCAGCGCCGCCCGCACCGCACCACGGTCCAGACCGCCAGCGGCCTGGCCAGCCGCGGTGGCCGGGGCGGCGAGGGGCGCGGCCGGGAGCGCAGCGGTGACGTACTCGGTGATCTGGTCCAGCGTCCGCAGTTCCGCGAGCTGCTCCGGACCGACCGTCGGCGCCTGCGGGAACCGCTCCCGCAACGCCCCCAACACCTGCACCCGCTTGATCGAGTCGACCCCGAGATCAGCCTCCAGGTCCATCCCCGTATCGATCATGTCCGGCGCATAGCCGGTCTTCTCCGCCACCACCTCCACCAGCGCCGCCCGCACCGCACCACGGTCCAGACCGGCCGTGGCGGGTTTCGCCGGAGCCGCCGCGGGCGCCGTGACCCGCGCGGGAACCGGACCCGCCGGCTGGCGCGGGACGAGCGGGACGACGGGTACGACGGGCGCGACAGGCACTGGCGGTGCGACAGGCGCGGGCGCCGGCGGAGCCGCCACAGGTGCGGCGGCGGGCGGCGCCGGCGGGGCGGCGACCGAGGCGGTCAGCGAGCGCGGCGCCGCGGGCCCGGAGGACAGTGCCAGGGTCGGCACTGACGGAACCGACGCCCGCGCGCCGGCGAGACCCGTGGGGTCGACGGCGAGCTCGAGCGCGGCGAGGTGGGCGAGGACCTCGTTGGCCTGCGTGTGAGTCTGGCCGATCACGGCGCTCTGGTTGGCGACCATGGCGATCGCGTCGGCGAAGCGAGCGTCCTCCCGCCCGCCGCGCTGATACTCGTGCAGCGCGTCGACCAGGCGGCTGGCGACGTCGAGCTGGCCGGTCAGGTAGACGCCGTGCAGGTTGACCTGCTGCGCGAGGACGTCCGCGGCGGCGTCGAACCCGAGGCCGAACGCGGACGACTGGCCCGCCTGCGCGAGGTGCTGACCGACGGCACCGCCGGTACCCGAGCCGTTCGGTACCGGGCCGGCCGAGGTGGTGCCGAGGGCCGCCGCACCGTGGGGGACGGCGCCCACCGAGGTGGCGCCATTCGTGCTCGGCCCGGTCACGGGCACTCCGTTCGTGGCGGCACCGTTCGTGGCGGCACCGTTCGTGGCGGCACCGTTGGTGGCGGCACCGTTGGTGGCGGCACCGTTGGTGGCAACCCCGTGCGTGGCGGCAAGGTTGATAACGGCACCGTTCGGGGCGACGCTGTGCGCGGACGCGCCGTTGACCGCGCCCTCACCGGGCACGCCGGGCGGCGCGGTGGCGCCGTTCGCGGTCGCGCCGGGCGTGGCTGCGACCGCGAACGGCGCGGGGACGGCGGCCACCGCAGCCTGGGCTGGGACGGCGGCGCCGAGGATCTGGTAGTCGTCGGCGAGCGTGGCGGCGTGGGCGTCGCGGCGGGCCGGCGGGGTGTACTCGGGGGCGGACAGGGTCACCGTCGGACCCTTGCTGGGGACCGTCGCGAGCGGCTCGGCCTGGAACCGGTTGATGCCGGTCAGCGGCACGCCGAGGACCGCGAGCTGGACGGCGGCGGCCTTGAGCGTCACGTCGCTGTCGCCGAGCGGGCCGGCATCGGTGGGGATCGCGATGACGTCCGCGTCGGGGAGGATCTGCCGGACGAGCCGGGTGAGCACCTGCTTCGGACCGAACTCGACGAACACCGTGGCGCCGGCCTCGTGCGCGGCGCGCACGGCGCCGACGAACTCGACCGGTTCGAGCAGCTGGCGGGCGAGCACCGCGGCGTTCGCCGCCGGGTCGGCGCCGTAGCTGGCGCCGGTGGTGTTCGGGTAGACGGGCGAGGTCGGCTCGTGGACCGGGGTGCTGGCGAGCGCCTCGGCGAACCGGTCGACGGCGTGCGCGACGTAGCGGGTGTGGAACGCGGCGGAGACCGGCAGCGGCCGGACGTCGAGTCCCTCCTCGGCGCAGCGGCGCACGAACGCGGCGACGGCCTCGCCGGGGCGGTCGCCGGGGCGGTCGCGGATGCCGGCGGGGTGCTGGCCGTGCTGCCCGGCGGACGCGGCAACGACTTCGTCCGCGGGCTGGGGCTCTCCGACGACCCGCGGCGGGTCGCGGCGGACCTGGGCCGGTCCCGCGAGGTGCGCATCGACCTGCCCGAGGTCGGCGGCCACCCGTACCTGGGGATCGCGAGCGTCGGCTTCGACTCCGACGTCCAGGTGATCGCCAACGGGACCCGGGTGCTGCGCGGCCGGCAGGTCTACACCTACGCGGTGCTGCGGGCGCTGGTCGCCTGGCGCCCGGCCCGCTTCACCGTCACGGTGGACGACGAAGCGCCCTTCGACCTGCACGGTTGGACGGTCGCGGCGGCCAACGCGCCCTTCTACGGCGGCGGCATGCGCTTCGCCCCCGGCGCGGATCTCGCCGACGGCCAGCTCGAGATCGTGCTGGTCTCCCGCGCGTCCCGACTGACCTTCCTGACGCTGTTCCCCCGCGTCTTCGCCGGCCGCCACATCGACACCCCGTACGTCCGCGTCCTGCGGGGTCGCCGCCTGCGCGTCGAGGCCGACCGCCCCTTCGCCGTCTACGCCGACGGCGATCCGCTCGCCTACCTGCCCGCGGAGATCATTGTCCGCCCCCGCGCCCTGCGCCTGCTGCTGCCCGCCACTGCCACCTCTGGCCAGACCAAGCCCTGACTCCCGCGTCGTTGCTCGCCACCGAGCGCGACAGCTACGTGGGAACGCCGCCTGCCGTCCCTTCCACAGGGATATCAGGCTAGTGGAAGAGACAGATGGCCTCTCTTCCACGCGGCCCTCTGGCAGGCCGGTACTGCTACAGCGGACGAAGACCTCGGGTCGTCGCCCTGCCGGGAGGAAATACGGCTACCTGAACCCTGCGGCCCCGGCTGGATATTCGATGAGCGCGCCACTGCCGTCGCGGTCCAATGACTACGGTCGATCAGGTACTGCATCCTCCCTGTCGTCACCGCGCACTGTGATGCTGATGACGCCGGCTGGGTCGGTCGCGGTCGGGTCCTGACCGGGAAGCCGCAGCTGGCCCAGCTCACCGCCGTGCCAGCAGACCACGTATAGAAGGAATATTCGATCACCGCGGGTTTGTGTAACCCAATCAAGCACGGCGAGAGAAGCTCGGGCGTAGGCGATCTCGACGTTGTCACCGCAGCCCGGTCCCCGACCCGGCCGTCGTCATTCGTTGTCAGTTGCGGGGCAAAGTTGGCGCAGATGATCGCGATCCGCACGTCGGTCGGGCATAGGCTCCGCAGGTAGCGGGCGAGCATCGCCGTAGCCAGCGCCTTCGCCCACGGCCCACGATGGTGCGCTCGCTACACGCAACCGCGGAGGCCGGAGATCGGTTTCGTCGCGGCTCCGATCCCGGACGTGGCGCCGCGGACCGCGGCCTGGGCCTTGCGGGTTGACAGCACCACTGTCCCTCTCCGCTGCGGTGAGGTCAGCCTGGCGAGGACTAGCGACTCGTGAACCCGGCTGGTCGGCCCGGTTCCTGTCTAGCTCGTCGATCCGGTTCCCGGCCCCTGTCCGAGGAGGTGCGCGGGGCTACGGTTGCCGGCGCGGGCCGAGCGAGGGAGCGTCTGGCGCACAGTCGAACTCGGGGGTCGAGTGGTAGTCGACGCGGCCGGCGACCTGCGGGTAGTGCAGGTCGAACGCGGGCCGTTCTGAGCGGATCGGCGCCAGGGAGTGGAAGTTGTGCCGCGGGGGTGGGCAGGACGTCGCCCATTCCAGCGAGTTGCCGTAGCCCCACGGGTCGTCGACGGCGGCGATGAGGCCGCGCCGGTAGGAGTGCCACAGGTTGTAGAGGAACGGCAGCGTCGACAGGGCGAGCAGGAACGAGCCGGCCGTCGAGAACGTGTTCAGCGTGGTGAAGCCGTCGGACGGGCCGTAGTCGGCGTAGCGCCGTGGCATGCCGCGAAGGCCGAGCCAGTGCTGCACGAGAAACGTCGAGTGGAAGCCGAAGAAGACCGTCCAGAAATGGATCTTGCCGAGCCGGTCGTTCATCATCCGACCGGTCGCCTTCGGGAACCAGAAGTAGGTGCCGGCGAACGCGGCGAACACCACCGTGCCGAACACGACGTAGTGGAAGTGGGCGACGACGAAGTAGCTGTCGCTGACGTGGAAGTCGATCGGCGGGCTGGCCAGCAGCACCCCCGTCAAGCCGCCGAACAGGAATGTCACGAGGAAGCCCAGGGCGAACAGCATCGGCGTCTCGAACGTGAGCTGACCACGCCACATCGTGCCGATCCAGTTGAAGAACTTGATGCCGGTCGGCACCGCGATGAGGAACGACAGCAGCGCGAAGAACGGCAGCAGCACCGCGCCGGTGACGAACATGTGGTGCGCCCACACCGCCACCGACAGCGCGCCGATGCCGATGGTGGCGAACACCAGGCCCTTGTAGCCGAACAGCGGCTTGCGCGAGAACACCGGCAGGATCTCGCTGATGATCCCGAAGAACGGCAGGGCGATGATGTAGACCTCGGGATGGCCGAAGAACCAGAACAGGTGCTGCCAGAGGATCGCCCCGCCGTTGGCGGCGTCGAACACGTGCGCGCCGAAACGGCGGTCGGCCTCCAGCGCCAGCAACTGCGCGGCGAGCACCGGGAACGCGATGATGACCAGGATCGACGTCACGAGGAACGTCCAGCAGAACATCGACAGCCGGAACATCGTCATGCCGGGTGCGCGCAGTGTCAGGATCGTCGTGATCATGTTGACCCCGCCGAGGATGGTGCCGAGCCCGGACACCACCAGGCCGAGGATCCACATGTCCGCGCCTGGACCCGGGGCGTAGGACTTGCTGTTCAGTGGCGAGTAGGCGAACCAGCCGAAGTCCGCTGCGCCGTCCGGGGTGAGAAAACCGCCGATGACGACCAGGCCGCCGAACAGGAAGAACCAGAACGACAGCGCGTTGAGTCGGGGAAAAGCGACGTCCGGTGAGCCGATCTGCAGCGGTACGAGCAGGTTCGCGAACGCGAACGCCAGCGGGGTCGCGAACAGCAGCAGCATGATCGTGCCGTGGATCGTGAACAGCTGGTTGTACTGCTCGTTGGAGAAGAACTGCAGTCCCGGCCGGGCCAGCTCGGCCCGCATCATGACGGCGAGCATCCCGGCGAACAGGAAGAAGCCGAGCGAGGTCACGAAGTACATGACCGCGATGTCCTTGTGGGACGTCGTGCGCAGGTAGCCGAGCAGGCGCAGCCGTGGCCGGGAATGGGCCGCGACGAGGTCCTCCGCGCGGATCCGGGCGGCTTCGTGTGGCTTCCGGGGCTCCTCGAGGATCGTCACGCCAGAATCCTAGCGTGACGATCCATGCGCTAACCGTAACTACGCCGGCTGGGCGCCCGGTCTGCCGTCCTCGATCACCCAGGTCGTGTCGGTGGTGACGGGGGAGTCGCGCTTCGAGATGTCCGCGACGACGCGCAGGTCCGCCTTGCACTCGTCCGCGGTCAGGTGGAAGCGGGTGTAGCCGCGGCGGTCGCCGCGGAAGTAGCGGACATGCGGGTTGAGTCGGGCGTTGTTGTCCCGGACGAACTCGTCGCTGACCAGGAAGAACGCGGAGCTGATCGAGGTGCAGACGAACTCGCTGGCGACGACCGGCGTCTCCGGGCGGTCGAAGTCGACCCGCAGGTCGTTCACCCACGCACAGTGCAGGTCCCCGGAGAGGACGACCGGGTTGCTCGCCCCGCTGTCGCGCACACCGGCGAGGATGCGCCGCCGGTAGGGCCGGTAGCCGTCGTTCTGGTCCAGGTTCGTCAGGGTCTCGCCCTGGCCGACCGGCAGCTGACCGTCGAGCTGGGCCATCATCGTCTGCTGCGCGATGATGTTCCAGCGGGACCGGGACGCGTTCAGCCCGTCGCGCAGCCAGCTCTCCTGTTCGGCGCCGGCCATCGTGCCGCTGGCGTTGTCGCTGCCGAGGTCGGTCGCGCCGATCGCGCTCGGCGAGCGTCCCGGGGTCGGCGTGCGGTACTGCCGGGTGTCCATGACGTGCATCGTCGCCAGGCTGCCGAAGGACAGCCGCCGGTAGATCCGCAGGTCCGGGGAGCCCGGGTTCAGCTCGACGCGGATCGGCATGTGCTCGTAGTACGCCTGGTACGCCGCGGCGCGCTGGCGGGCGAACACGGTCGGGTCCTGATGACGCGCGCCGGTGTCACCGACCTCGTCGACGAGGCCCGCGTAGTTGTTCTCGACCTCGTGGTCGTCCCAGGTGAGGACCCACGGTGCCGCCAGGTGCGCCGCCCGCAGCGCCGGGTCCGCCTTGTACTGGCCGTAGCGGTTGCGGTAGTCGGCGAGGGTCTGGAGCTGGTCCAGACCCGGGGTCTGCGGGGTGGTGTGCCGCCGGTCGGGGAACCTGCTGTCCGGGTCGTACTCGTAGATGTAGTCGCCGACGTGCACGACGAGGTCGGGCCGGTCCGCGGCGATCGCGTCGTACGCCGGCCAGTAGCCGTTCTGGAAGTCCTGGCACGACACCAGCGCGAAGCTCAACGACCCGGCGGCCGCGTCCGCCCCGGCGCCCGCGGCGGGGGCCGTGCGGGTGCGCCCGACCGGGCTGAGCACCGTGCCGGCCCGGAACCGGTAGAAGTACTCCCGCCCCGGTTCCAGGCCCCGCACGTCGACGTGCACCGAGTGCGCGAACGCCGTCTGCGCGGTCTGCGTGCCGGCCCGCACCACTGACCGGAACGCCTCGTCCGTGGCGATCTGCCAGTCGACGGGCACATCCCGCGCCGGCATCCCGCCGCCCTCGGATGGCTTCGGCGCGAGCCGGGTCCACAAGATCACCCCGTCGGGCAGCGGATCGCCGCTGGCCACCCCGAGGGCGAACACCCCGTCCGTCACGCCCGGAATCGGCGTCGGCGCCCGCAGCGTCGGAGCCGGGGACGGCGTGGTGCCACCGGAACTGGAACAGGCCGCCAGACCCGCCGCGGCCAGCGCCGAACCACCGAGGCCCAGCCCGCCGAGCAGCAGAGCCCGCCGATGCGGACGGGCCGCGCCGCCGTCGGTCCGAGGACGATCAGGCGGGGCTGGGACACTGGCTTCGTCGCGGCTCACGCACCAGCACATTAGACCTGGGATCAGGCCATTGGACGGCCAGCAGGTGTCAGGGTTCCAACGAAATCGGGACGAAATGTGATTCGGTGACGGCCGCGTCGATCTCGTGGCCCATCGGCTCGGCCGCGCCGACGCCGGCTGTTCGGTGATGACCATCCAGATAGCGTGTTCTCGGCGCACAGCCTCACCGTGTCGGGCGGAGAATTGCGAAGGCGGCGGTATGGACACCACCGAGGAGACCGGTGCCGGCGGGAGTAGTGGTGCCGGGAGACCGCTCGAGGTGCGTGTCCTGCCGGAACGTCACCGGCCTCTCGTCGCTGCGCCGATCGTCGAAGCTGACACTCGGTGGCAGAAAGCGGTCGGCGAATGCCTGGTCTCGGCGGATGGCCGTGATCTGTGGTGCGTGGTGAGCTGTTACCGCGATGAGATGTTGGCGGGCTTCGACCTCGAGCAGACCCCTGACCGGATCGCGGTCCGAGTCTGGCTGGCCTTCGGCCCGGACGGCCCCACGACATTTGGCCGAGGCAAGGTCCGGGTGCTGCCCGATGGTCGGCGGGTCGGCACCATGTACCGCCAGGGCGCGGGTCGCCGGTGGTGCGCCCTCGTCCGGCTCGACGAGCCCCTCAGCGCACGCCCGGTCATCGACATCTGTACCCCGGATCCTCACGGCAGCGGGAAGGCGTACCGAGCCTGGCGCGCCGCGCGTGACCGATCCGCGGCGCACTGAACCCACGGTCTGCTGAGTAGTACACCGCGGTGCACTCGGCGCGCGTCCCCGCACAGGTTCGGGACGGCGGGTCAGGTGAGGGCGACCTCGCAGCGGGTGGGGTCGCGCAGGTCGGTGCCGGCGGCGAGCCAGCGTTGGTGCAGGGCTTCGGGGCCGTGGACGCGTTTGTGGGCGGCCTCGTTCGCGGTCATCGGGAGCACCGGCAGGAAGCGCACCGGCGCCGCCTCACCCCCCGGGGCGGCGGCGGCCGGCACGGTCAGGTCGGGCAGCAGGCCGCCCGGCTCGGCGACGAGCACGGCGCTGAACGGGGCGTCGTCCCACAGTGGCTCGCCGAGGTCGAGGACGGAACCGGGGGTCACCGGACGGGCCTCCACGATGGGAATCGCCGCGAGCACGGCGAGGCGGCGCAGCACGCTGTCGCGCCGGCCGCGCAGGGACAACACCAGCTCGGCCCGCGGGCCCGCCGGATCGCGCACGGCGGAGTCGGCAGCCGTCATCGGTTCCCGGGACATGCCCAGCGTGAGGTAACGGACGATGCCGGCGCGGTCGGGGCCGAAGCGGAGCACCTCGATCTGCTCGGTGCCGAGGAACGTCACCGCGGCGCGGCCCGTGTCCGGCCCGAACTCCCGCGCGGCGTGCCGCTCGATGGCCTGGCTCAGGGCACTGTCACTCACCGGAGGCCCACCTGCGCCGCGTCTGTCATGACATCGATCGTAGGGTCAGCCGGGAGAACACGAGCTGCCACGAGTGGGAACCCTCGCGACAGGTGGGGCCGTTGGACCCGGCAGGCGACCTTGCCGGGGCGGCGAGCGTGACGGGGCCGCGATTTTGGAGGGTCTATGGGACAGGCGTTGACGAAGGGCGGCAACGCGCCGCTACCCACTACCGACGTCAGGGTCGAGATCGCTTCGTCGAGCCCGCTGGACATCGCCGCGATCCTGGTGAACGCAGCGGGCAAGGTGCGTTCCGACGCCGACTTCGTCTTCTTCAACCAGCCGGCCGGGCCGGGCGTGCGGCTGGTGCCGCCCTCGGCGCTGGAGTTCACCCTCACGGCCGTCCCGCCGGACATCGACAAGGTGGTGGTCACGGGCAGCCTCGACGGCAGCGGGCCGCCGACGTTCGCGGGCGTGCGCGGGCTGGGCATCGTGGTGCGCGACGCCCGTGGGGGCGCCGAGCTGGTGCGCTTCGACCCGCCCGGCTTCGGCCAGGAGACGGCGCTGATCCTCGTCGAGCTGTACCGGCGGGCCGGCGCCTGGAAGGCACGGGCGGTCGGCCAGGGCTACGCCTCGGGGCTCGCGGGAATCGCCACCGACTTCGGCATCTCCGTCGACGATCCCGGGCCCGCCGGCGCCGGTGCCGGCGCCGCGCCGGCCGGTCAGCCGCAGTTCTCCTCGCCGCCCGCCCAGTCGCCGGTGTCCGGTCAGCAGTGGGCGCCGCCGGCCGCGCCGCCGAGGCCGCCGCACGCACCGGCCGCGGG
>NZ_JALKFU020000177.1 GCF_023242965.2 Frankia sp. AgKG'84/4 | reverse complement strand
GCCCGGACCCTCATGCGGGTGGTCAACCTCGTCGACCCACCCACCGCCCTGCTGCGCCCGGCGCTCGCCGTCCGGGTGCTCGCCCCGACCCCGCGGGCGGGTCGGACGGCCGAGGGCAGTCCCGCCCGTGCGATCGCCGATCCCGCCGAGGCCACCCGCCCCTGAGGGCGACCGACCGCTGCCGGCGGCGGGCGCCCGACTCCGCAGGAGGACACCCTAGATGGTCACCGTCCATCCCGACACGTCCCTCTCCCCGAACCCGGCCGGCTCCTCGAACCCGGCTGGCGCCGTCCGCCCGACACTGTCGCTGGAACCACCGGCGCCGGTGTTCGCCGGCGGCGACACGCCGTCGTCCCGGCTGATCACCGAGCTGTTCGACCCGGCGAACCGGGCCGACCCGTACTCGATCTACGTCCGGCTGCGCGAGATCGGCCCGCTGCACGACGGCCCGTTCGGCCTGCCGCTGGCCACGAACCATGCCGACTGCACGGCGGTGCTCGCGAACCAGGACTGGGGCCACGACCGCGAGGCCCACCAGCTGCACCCGACGCTGCCCGCCGAGGCGTTCCCGTCGACGTTCCTGTGGATGGAGCCGCCGGACCACACCCGCCTGCGTGGCCTGGTGACGAAGGCGTTCACCCCCCGGGTCGTGCACGGCCTGCGGCCCCGGATCGAAGCACTCGTCGAGGAGCTGCTCGACAACGCGCTGGGCGCCGGCGAGTTCGACCTCATCCAGACCCTCGCCTACCCGCTGCCGCTGACCGTGGTCTGCGAGATCCTCGGCGTGCCCGCCGCCGACCACGCGCAGGTCCAGGTGTGGTCGCAGGCGATCGCGCGCGCCTTCGACCCCGACGTGCTGATGACACCCGAGTCGCTGGCCCACCGCAACGGGACGATCCCCGAGTTCCTCGCCTACTTCCGCGAGCTCGTCGAGAAGGCCCGGCGCGGGTCGGGCGGCGATGACCTGATCAGCCTGCTCGCCGCCGTCGAGGACGAAGGCGACCGGCTGACCGGCGAGGAACTGCTCGGCACCTGCGTCACCTTGCTCGTCGCGGGCCACGAGACGACCGTCAACCTGGTCGGCAACGGGATGCTCGCCCTCATCCGTCATCCCGAGCAGTTCGAGCTGCTGCGCGGTCGGCCGGAGCTGCTCGGCGCGGCCGTCGACGAGCTGCTGCGCTACGACTCGCCGATCCACATGAACACCCGCGCCGCGAAGCGCGAGATGACCGTGGCCGGGCGCGTCTTCGCCCCCGGCGAGGGCATCGTCGCCCTCATCGCCTGCGCCAACCGTGACCCGGCCGCCTACGCCGACCCGGAGCGCTTCGACCTCACCCGCTTCGACCGCACCCGGCCCGACGCGGCGAAGCCGTTCAGCCGGCACCTGTCGTTCAGCCTCGGCCACCACTACTGCCTCGGCGCGCCGCTCGCGCTGCTGGAAATGGAAATCCTGCTGGCCGCGGTGCTGCGCCGGGTCGGCGGCATGGAACTGCGGACCGACACCCTGTCGTACAAGCCGAACATGCTCATCCGCGGCCTGTCCGAACTCCCCGTTCGTTTCCACGCCGCATAGTGAGCCTTTCCCGGTAACTTATGCGGGCAGTCGCCCGGCCCATCCACATCGAGCCCTGTCAAGATACCGGCCTCGACGCCTCGACGCCTCGACGCCTCGACGCCTCGCGGCGGATCGGTCTCCTCGCGGTTATGGCCACCACAAGACGGGGTCGTATCGTGCACCGCGGTGCACTCCCGCGGCGCGAACCCTGATAGTGGTCAGGTCCCTCGCGTCAGCGGCCGCGGGCGGCTTCGTGCCGTCCGAGGCCGCTGACGTCTCAGACGGTGGAGGGAGCCAGCTCGACCGGCAGCGCACGCAGGCCGCGATGGATGATGCTCGGCTGGTAGTCCAGTTCGTTGGTGGCCAGGCGCAGGCCCGGTGCGCGATCCACCAGGGTGCGGATGGCGGTCGACGCCTCCAACCGGGCCAGCGGGGCGCCGAGGCAGTAGTGCAGCCCAAGGCTGAAGCCGAGGTGGCGGGGGGAGTGGCCGGGCGTGGCGTAGCGGGTGACGTCGACCTCGTCCGGGGTGGTGAACACCTCGCCGTCCCGGTCCGCCGAACCCATCAGCACGATGGCCCCGTCGCCGCGGCGGAACGCGCGGTCGCCGACGGTCGTGTCGGCGAGGGCGACCCGCATCGTGAACTGCGTCGGGGTGTCGTAGCGCAGGATCTCCTCGATCGCCGGGCCGGCCAGGTCGGGCCGCCCGCGCAGCAGTGCGAGCTGGTCGGGGTGGCGGATGAGCGCCAGGATGCCGTTGCCGACCAGGTTGATGCTGGTCTCCATGCCGGCGACGAGCAGCAGCACGCAGATGCCGATGACCTCGGCGACGCTGAGCACCTCGCCGGCCTCCTCGACCGCGACGAGGCGGCTGAGCAGGTCGTCCTCGGGGTGTGCGCGGCGGCGCGCGACGAGGTCCGTCAGGTAGCCGACGACGCCGGCCCCGGCCGCGTCCCGTTCGGCGATCTCCGCGGGGGACAGCAGCGGCTCCGGGTCGGTGCCGCGGGCGATCGCCAGTTCCCACCGTCGCAGCTGCTCGGCGTCCTGCTCGGGCACACCGAGCAGGCGCTGCCCGACCATCGCCAGCGCCAGCGGCGACGACAGGTCCCGGACCACGTCGAGCCCGCCCGCCTCGACCGCCCGGTCCACCAGCCCGTCCACCACTCGGGTGATCATGGGCGCGAGGTCGGCGACCATCCGCGCGCTGAACGCCTTGTTCACCAGGGCGCGCAGCCGCCGGTGATCGGGCGGGTCCATCCGGATGAACGAACCCGGCAGGCTCTTCTCCTGGTCCCAGAAGGGGCTGAGGCGGTCGACGTTGCCGTGCCCCCAGGCCTGGCTCTGCAGCACGGCGGCACAGTCGGCGAACCGGGACAGCACGGTCACCTCGGTGTCGCCGAGTCGGACGGCGCTCGGACCCGCGGTCCGCAGCTGTCGGTAGTCGGGATAGGGGTCGAGCCGGTGGGCGTCGTCAAACAGGTCGAGCGCGTCGGGGACGACGCGGCCGAGCTCTGTTGAGGTCATGAATCCCCGCTCCTTCGTGGTGCGGATCCGGATGATTGCCTCGGATATGCGCGGCGCGCTGTTCCGCGCCCCCGCGGGCGTCATCGTCCGGTCGTCACCCGGGCAGGTCAAGGCGCTTTCGGCCGGCCCGGCCAGATTTCATCGTGCGATACGAAAGAGATATCGAGTCCAATGCCCGTCGTTCGAAATTCACCGGGCTGTCGGGTCGGGGCGGTACTGTTCTTCCGGCGATGTCCCGGGCGTAGTGGGAAAGGCAGAACCTTGACGACCGAATCCGCCGAGCTGCTCGCCGTCTTCGATCCCCGCCACCGGGCCGATCCCTACCCGGCGCTGCGGGCGCTGCGGGAGGCCGGTCGCTGGCACACGATGTCCGCCGGCTCGCCCGGCATCGGCGTGCTCACCCGGCACGCCGACTGCATCCGGCTGCTGTCCGATCCGGCTTTCGGTCATCTGACGATGGCCGAAAGCGTCTTCCGCCCGGTCACGGACGTGGAGGAGGGACTGCGTTCGATGCTGCGGTCCAACCCGCCGACGCACACCCGCCTGCGTCGTCTCGTCAGCCGGGCGTTCACCCCCGGGCGCATCGCCCGGTTCGGCTCGCTGGCCCGCGAACTCGCCGCGGACCTGCTCGACGACGCCGTCGCCCGCGGCGAGGTCGACCTCGTCGACGCGTTCGCCCGGCCGTTGCCGCTGCGGGTCATCTGCACCCTGCTCGGCGTACCGGAACGCGACGAGGAGGTCTTCGGCGGCTGGGCGTCGGCGTTGACCCGCGGGCTCGACCCCGACCAGATGATGTCCCCGGCGGAGCGCGCCGCGCGCGCCGAGGGCACCCGGGGCTTCGCCGGGTACTTCACCGAGCTGATCGCCAGACGCCGGGTCGAGCCCGCCGACGACCTGCTCAGCGCCCTGATCGCCGACCAGGAACAGGGTGACCGGCTGGCCGCGGACGAACTGCTCGACCTGTGTGTGCTGCTGCTCGTCGCCGGCTACGAGACGACCGTCAACCTCGTCTCCGCCGCCGTCCTCGCGTTCGCTGGCGCCCCCGAGCAGTACGCGCTGCTGCGCGAGCGCCGCGACCTCGTGCCCGCGGCGATCGAGGAGACGCTGCGCTTCGACCCACCGATCCAGTGGCTGGCCCGCTCGGTGCTGGCCGACACCGAGATCGCCGGGCACGCGCTGCACCGCGGCGACGGTGTCATCGGTGTGCTCGCCGCCGCCCACCGCGACCCCGACGTCTTCCCCGACCCGGACCGTTTCGACATCACCCGCTACGCGGCCAATCGCGAGGCCGGCCCCGGCCAGCCCGCCCGCCACCTCGGCTTCGGTCAGGGCATCCACTACTGCCTCGGCGCCCCCCTCGCGCGCCTGGAAGCCGAGATCATGCTGACTGCCCTGCTCGACCGCGTCACCTCCATCGAGGTCACCGCCGACCCGACCTACCGCCCGCACCTGGCGGTCCGGGGCGCCCGCGCGCTGCCGGTCCGCCTCCTCGCGGCCTGACCGGCGAGGACCCGCCGGCCTGAGCGCCGCGGCCTGGCTGGCCGCGGCGCCGGAGGGCTGGCGCTGCCTCAGCGGAACGCACCGGGTGTACGGATCGATCCGGGGGTGGACGATGCGGTGGTGGACGGGGATGTTGTCGACGGTGCAGTGGTGGACGGTGCAGTGGTGGACGGTGCAGTGGTGGACGGCGGAGGGGTCGTCGGCTCGGCCTCGCTTTCGCCGCCGACGAGCGTGACCCGGTTCGGCAATGCGCGGTGCAGGGCTTTCTCGTGGATGAGCAGGGTGGTCCGCCGGATGCCGCCCGCAGGATCGGCGGTGAAGCTGACGGTGATGGTGCAATGTTCCCCTGGCCCCAGGGTCTTCCCGGAGCAGCCGTCGTCGGCGGGCGCAATGGTGAAGCCCGGGTGCGCTGTTGGGAAGGAGTATTCGTCGATGAGAACCGGGCTGGTTCCGGTGCCAACGAGGTTGATCACGCAGGTGTCGGTGCACTTCACGACGGCGGGAGCATCGGGTCGGGTACCCGCGTCCGGTGTCTCGGACGGCACGGCTGGCGTCGGCGACGGAATTGCGGTTCCCCCGTCGGACGGCGGAGGGTCGGCGAACGTCGGCAGGTACGTCTGGTAATCGGGTGCCAGTCTGGCCAGTCCGGTGCTGCTGCCGCAGGTGACGAACCAGGCGAGCGCCGCCACGCCGACGACGAAGACAATTCCTCGGCGACCTTCGGTGACGACCGCGCTGATGAAGGCGCCGATGGCCACGGCGATCAGGTGCTGGGAGTTGTCGTCCAGCGGAGCCGTGATGACGGCGCTGGCCAGCGTGCCAAGGAACGTCCAGAGGATGCTGGTCCGTTCGGCCCGCTCTTCCCGGGCACCTGCGGACGCTCTGGTGCTCACCGCCGCGTCACGCCGCGGTTCGGCGGCGTACCGGGTACACGAGGGCGGGGCCTCGTTGCGTACGACACGATTCTGTCCTTTTTCTCTCGGTCCGGACTACCTACAGGGAGGCCTCGTTGCCAATGCGCCAGATCTGGTTTCCGGCATTCCAGTCGTCTGGACTGTGGATGCAGTCCCACTGCTGCAGCACTGCCTGCTCGCGCGGCGCGGTGGCCCTGCCGTTGTCGGCGTCCAGGCACAGTCCGGTCGCACGGTTGATCAGAACCTGATAGGAGGAGTTCGTGGTCGAGCAGACCTCGCCCGAGCACTGCGGCGGGGAGTCCACCCGGCCGCGCCGCCACTCCGCGAGGCGGTCGCCGGCGGCACAGCGGGTGTTCTGCACGACGCGCGTTCCGTTCCGGTAGGTTCCCGCGCGATCGTCGAGCATCAGGCACTGGCCAGAGTGATGGGCGCGGATTCTGAAGTACCCGTCGCCGCTGTCGAGGAGGTCGAACTCCTGGGAGGCGCTGGTGTTGTTCCGCCAGAGAAAAACCCCCTGGTAGGAGGCCCTGGATCCCCATATGACGTCGGCCTTCAGTCCCGACCGCGCGTTGGTGATCTCTACGCGTGTCCGGCCGGCGGCGTGCGCGGTGGTAGGCGCGAGCATGAGCGCCACCGAGGCCAGACCTATCGCGAGCCATATCGCACGGAGGCGCCCCGTCAACGCGGGTCGGTTGAATGTGGTGATTGTCGAGCCAGCGGGCAGTGGATGGTCCTGGCCGGGCATGGGGAGGTCGAGTCCCTTCGTCAGAGCTTGAAAAGCACATTTCCGAGCAGTCCTGCTGCGGCAGCCGTCCGGTCCGGCGGTCACGGTCAACGATCTGGCCGCGGCTGGGTGTCCGTCAGCTCCAGGGCTGAGATTCGGACAAAGTTTCTGACAGCCGCTGGTCAGGGCACTTAGACTGAGTTCTGTCCGTCCGGCGGTGCCGGACGGACAGCCTGTCTACGACTGCCCGGGGGGAGCCGCGTGGAGGTATCGAGTGATCCGCGAACAGATTTCATTCACCGGTTAAGGGCGCTGCGAGAGGCCGTCGGTCTCTCCATGCGGGCGCTGGAGGAGGCGAGCCAGTGGACCGCGCCCCGCGATGAAAAAGGGAATCCCGGCAACCGGGAAAAGGGGAAGCCTCTTATCACGCGGGGCACCATCGGGGGCATGACGAACCTGCGTACTCCGGTCGTGCCTGAGTTGGCAAGTGTTGAGGCCTTCGTGGATACCTGCCTGCGTGTCGCAGCGGAGAAGAGTATCCGTCTTCCGCCGGGTCTGGACAGCAGGCGCGCCTGGGACCTGGCGTATCGCAGGCTTCGCGAGCAGGTCGACCGCTACCAGCGTCAGCAGCGCCGTCCCGCCGGCCGAGCCCGATCTGAATTCCCGGTCGAGATGCCATCTCCCGCAGAGACGCCATCTCCCGCCGCATCCCCGGCCGAGACCAGCCGTGTGGTGGAAGAGGAGTTGCCGCCTCCGCCGGCTCGCGAAAAGCCTCTTCCCTCTCGACGGCGAATCATCTTGCGAATAGCGGGGGGAGGGACGGCAGCGCTGGGAGCCGGTGCGGTCTTTTTCGCCAGCGGGTGGAGCGGGACGGAACCGGAGGCCACGGGGGCTGTTCCCGGCCCTTCGTCGTCACCTGCCGCCAGTGACGCCTACAGCCCCGTCGGGAAACTTCTCAGCCCCTCGACCGACCTGGACAACCACGTCTGGTCCGTTGCCCTCGGCACGCTGAAAGGAGATCCCGTCGTCATCGCCGGCCGCGCCGATGGCACCGTGCAGCTGTGGAACCCGGTCACGGGCAGGCCCCGCAGCGTTCCCCTCGCCGGTCACCGCGGGCCTGTCTACTCCGTCGCGCTGGCCGGCTCTCTCGCGGTGTCCGCCGGCGTGGACGGCACCCTGCGGGCCTGGGACCTCACCGCCGACCCGCCGACCAGTGCCCGCCTGGGCGACCAGCTCGGCGGCGGAATCAACAGCGTGGCGCTGGGCACCCTGAACGGGCGGCCCATGGCGATGTCCGCCAGCGACGATCGCACGGTCCGGCTCTGGGACCCGGCGCAGCCCAGGCTGACCGGCACCATCCTCGGGGAGAAACTTGACTCCGAGGTGAAAAGCATCGCCGTCGGCACCATCAGCGGCGAGGTGGTCGCCGTGTCCGGCAGCGCGGACGGTACGGTCCGGCGCTGGGACGTGGCCACGCGGCAGGCCGGCCGGCTCCTCGGTGGTCACGACAGGAAGGTCGGGACTGTGGCGATCGGGACGGTGCGGGGCAGGCCCCTCGCGGTGTCCGGCGGCGACGACGGCGATGTCCGGACCTGGGATCTGACCACGGCCACCCCCACCGGCAAGCCCCTCGGCGATCGGATCAACAATGCGGTCAAGAGCGTGGCCGTCGGTACGGCGGGCGGCAGGAGCGTGGCCATCGCCGGCAGCGACGACGCCACCATCCGGATCTGGGACCTGGCCACCGGCCGCCCCTACGGCAACGGTCTCACGGGCCCCGACAAAGCCGCGGAATCCATCGCTGCCAGCAATCTCGGCAGCCGAGCCCTCGTCGTCTCCGGCCACTGGCAGGGCACCATCTGGACCTGGAGCCTGTGAACCGGAGACGTCGACGCCGAGGACGCGTGCCGCTGCGTGGCCGAGTACGAGCAGCCGGTCGGCCGGGATCTGGCGTCTCACCGCGTCGTTGTGTTCCGTGAACGTGCGCACCATCGCTTCCCGGTCGGTGAACTGGTCTTTGAAGGCCCCGTTCCGCCCCACCTGATTCATCATCGTGACGGCGTGCGAGTACCTCATCCAGGTGAGGACAGGGACCAAAGCTTCTCCTCGGATGGCGAAGCGCAACAGTGATGACACTGTCCGAGGCCCGTCGGCCTGCCGGGCGCCCCGCGGACAGTCGCCCAGGCGACCGTCTCCGATCCCCGCGACGTGCGGGATGCCCGGTTAGAGTCAGGTCTCCTGGCCGCACCGGTCGGGTCACCGGCGACGTTGTGGACGCGGGGAAGCGCGTGATCGTGCAGGGACACGTCCGGGCGGCGCTGCCCGACTACGACGTCGGGCGGGAGCTCGGCAGTGGCGGGTTCGGCCGTGTCTACGCCGGCCGGCACCGCCGACTCGGCCGGCCGGTGGCGATCAAGGTGCTGGGGCTGTCCGCGTCGGAGGCGTCGGCGGGTGCCGAGGTCGACGCCGAGGCGCAGATCATCGCTCGCCTCGACCATCCGCATATCGTCCGGGTGTACGACTACGTCCGCGCGGACGACCTGGCGCTCATCGTCATGGAGCTGCTTCCCGGCGGGACGCTCGCCGAGCGCGCCCACGCCGGCCTGTCGCCGCAGGCATCCTGCGCCACCGTCGCCGCGGTCGCCGCCGCGCTGCACCGCGTGCACCGCCTCGGCCTGCTGCACCGCGACATCAAGCCGTCGAACATCATGTTCGCCGCGGACAACGCGCCGCGGCTCACCGACTTCGGCATCGCCCGGCTGTTGGAGGCCACCGGCGGCATCGCCCCGACCAGCGTGATCGGCTCCACGCCATACCTCGCGCCGGAGGTGTACGAGCTCGCCGCCCCCGGGGTCGGGGCCGACGTGTACGCGCTCGGCGCGGTGTTCTACGAGCTGCTGGCGGGCTCGCCGCCGTTCGACGCCGATCCGCGGCCGCACGTCATGGCCGAACGGCACCGCTTCGCCGTGCCACCGCCGCTGCCGGCGCCGGCCGCCGCGTTCGCAGCGCTGACGATGCGGGCACTGGCGAAGGA
>NZ_JALKFU020000176.1 GCF_023242965.2 Frankia sp. AgKG'84/4 | reverse complement strand
GGCCGGGATCGCGCGGCTGCGGGCGCGCGGCGAGCGGGTGACCCCGGCGCGCCGCGCCGTGCTGCGCGTGCTCGCCGAGACCAGCGAGCACCTCTGTGTCGAGGACGTCCTCGCCCGCTCCGAGGTGATCGTCCCCGGCCTGCACCGCACCACGATCTACCGCGCCGTGGAGACACTCGGCGATCTCGGCCTGCTCACCCACGTCCACCCGGCGCACGGCCCGGTCGTCTACCACCTCTCCCCCAGCCTGACCGGCGGCGCGCACCTGCATGTGCGCTGCCGGCGCTGTGGCCGGATCGAGGACGTCCCCGGTGATCTGCTCGACGCCGTCGCCGAGCGTCTCGCGGCCACCGTCGGCTTCCGCCTGCAGGCTGACCACGCGGCCCTCACCGGCCTGTGCGGCACCTGCGCGGACGCCCCGCACGCGTAGTCTCTGAGCTGGCATCGGAAACAAGCTGGCATCGGAAACAAGCTGGCACCGGAGACGGGCGCGGCGGTCGCCCGCCGAACGAGGAGGGTGCGGGAATGCCGGCGCAGCACAGCCCGGTGGCGACGGGCCCGGCGAGGACGGGCACGGTCGTCATGGGCATCGAGACGTCCTGTGACGAGACCGGGGTCGGGCTCGTCCGCGACGGCGAACTGCTCGGCGAGGCGCTGTCGACCAGCATGGACCAGCACGCCCGCTACGGCGGCGTGGTGCCGGAGATCGCCGCCCGGGCCCATGTGCAGGCCCTCGTGCCGTGCGTGCGCTCGGCGCTGGCGTCCGCCGGTCTGCGGCCCGCCGACATCGGCGCGATCGCCGTGACCGCCGGCCCCGGCCTGGCCACCGCCCTGCACGTCGGGGTGGCGGCGGCGAAGGCGTACGCCACCGCCCTCGGCGTCCCCCTCTACGGCGTGCACCACCTCGCCGGCCACCTCGCCGCCGACCTCGTCGACGGCGAGGCACTGCCCGACCCGCTGATCGCGCTGATCGTCTCCGGCGGGCACACCTCGCTACTGCGCGTCGGGGATCTCGCCCGTGATCCGATCGTCCACCTCGGCGACACCCTCGACGACGCCGCCGGTGAGTGCTTCGACAAGGTCGCCCGGGTCCTCGGCCTGCCCTACCCCGGCGGCCCGGCGGTGGACCGCGAGGCCGTCGGCCACGACCGCACGGCGCTGGCGTTCCCCCGCCCGCTCACCGGGCGCACGGACGCGGCGTACACGTTCTCGTTCTCGGGGCTGAAGACCGCGGTCGCCCGCTGGGCCGAGTCGCATCCCGACACGACGATCCCGCCCGGCGACGTGATCGCCTCGTTCCAGGAGGCGGTCGTCGACGTGCTGACCGCCAAGGCCATCCGAGCGTGCCGCGACCACGGCATCGACGACCTGCTCGTCGTCGGCGGCGTCGCGGCGAACAGCCGGCTGCGCGAGCTCGCCGCGCAGCGCTGCGCCGACGCCGGCATCCGGCTGCGCATCCCGGCCCGGCGCCGCTGCACCGACAACGGCGTGATGATCGCCTCCCTCGGTGATCTGCTGGTGCGCTCCGGCGCGGCGCCGTCCGCGCCGGACCTCGCCGCGATGCCCGGCGCCTTCCTCGACCGCGCCCAGCTCGGCGTTCCCGAGCCGGCCCTGCACGCGGCCTGACCCCGCCGGGACCACCACGACGCCAGGGAGAGCGAGCCCCGATGCACCTCGGTCACGACCTCAACGATGCCCAGCACCTCGCCGGCGGTGGCGGGACAGGCGGCGGGCCGGCGGCTCCCCTCGGGCGGGCGCCGCGGATCGGCATCGGCGGCCCGGTCGGCAGCGGCAAGACGGCGCTGGTCGCGGCGCTGTGCCGGGCGCTGTCGTCGAGCCTGCGCCTCGGCGTCGTGACCAACGACATCTACACCACCGAGGACGCCGACTTCCTGCGCCGCGCGGGCGTGCTCGACCCGGGCCGCATCCGCGCGGTGGAGACGGGCTGCTGCCCACACACGGCGATCCGCGACGACATCACCGCCAACCTCGACACCGTCGAGGACCTCGAAGCCGAGACCGGCCCGCTGGACCTCGTGCTCGTCGAATCCGGCGGCGACAACCTCACGGCGACGTTCAGCTACGGCCTGATCGACCGGCAGATCTTCGTCGTCGACGTCGCCGGCGGTGACAAGGTCCCCCGCAAGGGCGGCCCCGGCGTGACCAGCAGCGACCTGCTCGTCATCAACAAGACCGACCTGGCCCCCCTCGTCGGCGCCGACCTCGCCGTGATGGCCCGCGACGCCGCCACCGCCCGCGGCGAACGCCCCGTCCTGTTCACCTCGCTGGCCAACGACCCCACCGCCATCGACGTCACCGCCTGGGTCCGCGCCCAGCTCACCGTCCTGATGGCTCCCGTCTCCCGCTAACGGACCACCACCTTCCGAGATACCCAGGCACCTGCCGGGTCCGGCCGGACTACTCCTCGGACAACAGCCGGCTGAGGGTCGCGACGATGCGTGCCGTATCCACATTGGGCGGCAGGTCAAGCTCGATGTCCGTGCCTGGGCCTTTGACCAGTAGTCGGATGGGCTGGCCGGCCGCGGGCTGCCGTCCCACCCAGCGGCGCAGTGCCCGTGCCAGGATGGGAAGTTGGCCGGCCAGCCCCGCCACCGTGATGAAGCTGGCGAAGAGATTCAGGCCTTCCACCGCAATCATCAGCTCGGTGGTTCCTCGAGTTCCGCTCTCGCCCAGCGCCAGCTCGGCGATCACGTCCTCAGGCAGACAGAGCTCCACAAGTTCATTCTTCATGGAACCTACTCCAGTCTTCGCGGGTAACGGTGTGCGCGGCGCGATCCTCTACCGCAGAAAGGCTGCTATGCGCTCACGCAGATCCAGATTCAAGGGCAGCAGATCAATGGAGGCCGGCTCCTCGGTGATGTAGCCCTGTACGTAGCGAATGCCCAGGTTGTAGATGTCGCTCAGTCGCACCGGCGACTCGGCATCGAAACCTTCGACCACCACGACGCGGGGCTGCGCCGTATGGCCGCGGTCCATCGCCGTTCTCGCGAGCTGCACGACGAGTTCGAGCTCCTTGAGCGCGAGCGCGTGATGGAGAATGGAGCGGTCGACCTTTATCTGGGTGAGCGACAGTGTGGAGATACGGTCGAGCGAGGAGTGTCCCACGCCGAAGTCGTCGACGGCGAAATTGACGTGCAGATTTCGGGAGAGGGTGGCGAGTCGGGCCTGGAAGTAGGCGGAGGGGTTCGGCTTCCACCGGTCCCACTCATCCGAGCGGGGTTCGATCGGATCCCGCTCGGAGATTTCGAGCGTGACGGCGTACTGGGCCAGGCCCGCCTCGCGGATCGCATCGGCCAGCCCATGGGCGTACGCCGCGCTGAGCAGCGCCCGCACCGAGACGTTGATGGACACGGGCTTCGGGGCGTCGTTACCCCACGGACCTCGGCTGTGGGCCAGGGCATAGGAGTGGATCGCCTTCGTCGCCAGGCTCTTGTCCCGCTCGATCAGGAATTCGTCTCCCCAGACGTCGGGAATGGACAGCACATCCAGCGGGGCTCGACGTGCCTTGCTGTCTGTGCGCGCGAGCGCCTCCCAGCTCTGAATCCCCACCGTGTTCGCACGATCACTAAGGATCATGACCGGCTCAAACACCATTACCAGAGACTCGAGCAGCCTGCTGTACGCACTAAGGCCTTGCCGGTACAATCGCAGCGGTAGCCGGCCGAACTCCGCGCGCAGTGCGGTCAGCACGTCCACTTCGGCTTTCAGCAGATCACGCGGCGACCACCTGGTAAGCATGGTGCTGGCAATGACCACCAGCGGTTCACCGATGTCGAGAAAGGCGGGAGCCGGGTCAACGACAACAAGCGCCGACATCGCCTCGGTATCGGTCGACGTCAGAGGGACCACAAGCAGCCTGGGCCCGGAGGCGGGCGTGATCACGTGCCCCAGGACAGAACGGTCCTGTCGGACCACCGAGGCGACGACCGGAAATGCCTCCGAGAGCGTCTCCTGACTCAGGTCTCCCGCCGAACCGACAATCACCGATTCAGCTCCAGAGAGTTTGAGTTCGAGCACGGCTGACGCGTCGAAGGCATGCCGTAGAACGCCCAGGGCTGCATGCCGATCGCTACCGTCTGGTCGTGTCGGACCACCGGCGGAGCGAAAGGCACGCTCCAAGAGTTTCTCTATGAGCCCAAGCTCGGACTCCATCGGGTTCCGGCAGGCCGTGATGCTGGTGGCAGCGACGGGGCGTGGCTCCGGCCGCGTGTTTCCGGTGGCCTCACCAGTCCCGAAAGCCGGCCGGGTGAGAACAGTCGCCGGCCCCCATCCCTGGACGACACATCCTGGTTCAGGCTCTATGTCCTGCGCCCGGACGTACTCGACCAGACTGCCGAACGTCACACCTCCCCGAGCGTCGGCGGCCTTTCCCTGCAGCGCCCGCAGCACGTGATGGGTGACCACTCCGCCACGGAGATCATCGTTCTCGCGGGCGACCTGGTTGGCGGCGCAGGCGAAAAGAGCGGAGTGTCGAGCGGGACGGTGCCCCTCATGCGCCTCCTCGATGGCCTGCGGAAGTTCCTGCCTGAGGCGAACCGGGTCGGCCCCGCCCGTCGTCAGATAGGCGCCGGCGTGGCAGCAGTCGAGGATGAGGAAGGAGGAGCCGGCTGCCACATGAAAGACGTCTCGCCAGAGGAAGCTCATGCGGACGCCCCCGTCGGGGTCCTCCCGCAACGAGTTCAGATCGAGGTCGCTCGTGACAAGGTACGGATCACTCTGGTGCTGCCAGCGCGACATCACGGCGTGGCCGGCGAAATAAACGAAGAGTATGTCCGAAGGCGTCATGTCCAGCGCCGCCGAGCGAAGGGATTCCTTCATTTTTCGCGTCGTGGCCGCCGGGCCAAGGAGAAGATGAACGTCGGCGGCGTCGAACGTGCCAGATTTTTCATCCGTAAGAGCGTCGTATATCGCCTGCGAATCAGTCTCGGCGTGGCGTAGGAGCGGAAGCCTGGCGCCGCTGCCGCAGGCGTTCGTACCTACGATCACCGCGTATCGCCGCCCGTCCAACAGATGCCCCCATCGCCGCCTCGCACAGTGCAGGGGAGACTATCGCATCGGGATGCGCGCATCCGGGCCGATCTGCCGGATCGAGCCCGACCGCTGCGGCCCTGTGCGTCATTTTCCGGATACCTCGGGTCGCAATCCGTGACATAGAGCGACCGGTCGACCTTACCGGACCGCCAGCGACGAATAGCCACTGTTCCCGAACACATCCCTAGAAAAGGTGAAAGTCCTGGTAGGTCGGGTGCCGGGACCGCCAACGGGCGGTCCGTCGCATCGATGCCGCGGAGATTCGGACCAGCGACCGACCAAAACCGGCAACATTCTGTAATTCTGATGGCAAATTTTTCTGTCCCGGTGGACCGGTCCACATCCATCCGGCCAGACAGGCTGGCGGCCGACCTCCCCGCCCGGCCGCTCGGACATCGCCCCGGTGCCAGGCGAGCCTCAGATCCTCAGGTACCGCCGGATCAGTGACATCTCGGCCGGTGGCAATGGCATCGGCGAAGCCCGGTGCTGCGTCGGCGTCCAGGTCGGCGAAGGAGGTCGGCGACGGGGGGACCACCGCTGCCGGCGCGGTGCCGGGCCCACGATGTGCGGCCAACCCGCGAACGGTCTCGGGAAATTGAGTGGCGGGCGGGTCCGGACCCGCGTGATGATTCCGCCGGCCGTGTCCGCGGTCGCGTGCGTAGTGTCCCGGGAGGTTCGATGACGACCAGCGTTGCCGGGACGGCGTCGGCCGAGGCAGGCCCTGAGGTCCGGGCGACGGGCGGGGTTCTGCTCGGCGCGGTGGAGTCCGACGTGGCGGTCTTCCGTGGCATCCCCTATTCCGAGCCGCCGGTCGGTGGGCTCCGTTTCGCGGCGCCGCGGCCGGCCGCGGGCTGGGACGGTGTCCGGTCGGCCCTGGCCTTCGGCCCGCCGGTGCCGCAGACCGGCATGCTCGGTCGAGGTCCGACCGCGGCGGACAGGGCGGACGACGGCTGGCTGACGGTCAACGTGTGGACGCCGGCGACCGACCCGGCGGCGAGGCTGCCGGTGATGGTCTGGATCTACGGCGGCGGTTACACGGTCGGAATGTCGAGCTGGTCCGAGTACGACGGCGGCCGGCTCGCCCGCGACGGCGGTGTGGTCGTGGTGACCTTCAACTACCGCCTCGGGATGGAGGGCTTCGCCCAGATCGACGGTGCGCCGTCCAACCGCGGGCTACTCGACCAGGTCGCCGCGTTGGAGTGGGTGCGGGAGAACATCGGCGCCTTTGGCGGTGACCCGGCGGAGGTCACGATCTTCGGGGAGTCCGCCGGCGCCGGATCGGTCGCCGCGCTGCTGGCGATGCCCCGCGCAGGCGGGCTGTTCCGCCGGGCCATCGCCCAGAGCGTGCCGGGCACCTTCTTCTCACCGTCGCTCGCCGCCGAGCTGGCCGCCGCCTGCGCGGACGAGCTTGGCCTGCGGCCCACCGCCGCGGACCTGGCCGCGGTCGATCCGGCGCTGCTGGCGCTCACCGGGGACGCCGTCACCGAGAGCATGCCTGCCCGCGCGGACCGCTGGGGCCAGGCCGGGTCGCGCTCGGTCCTGTTCTCACCGGTCGTGGACGGCGACATCCTGCCCGTCACCCCCTGGCAGGCGCTCGCGGCCGGCGCCGCCCGCGATATCGATCTGCTGGTCGGTCACACCCGTGACGAGCATCGGCTGTTCATGCTCCTCACGGGTCTGCTCGGCCAGGTCACGCCCGAGCAGGCGGAGTCCGCCCTGCGGGACTTCGCGCCGGGCGGCGACGGCGCCCGGCGCTACCGGGACGCCTACCCCGACGCGGGTCCCGACGAGCTCCACGAACTGGTGCACGCGGACTGGCTGTTCCGGATGCCGTCCCTGCACCTCGCGCAGGCGCAGGTCGCGGCCGGCGGGCGAGCGCACCTCTACGAGCTGACCTGGACGGCGCCGGGGATGGGCGGCGCGCTCGGCGCCTGCCACGGCCTCGACGTGCCGCTGGTGTTCGGCAACCTCACCGACGGCCAGCCCGCGATGCTCATCGGGGAGAGTCCGTCGCCCGAGGCGACGGGGCTGTCGGCGCGGATGCGCACCGCCTGGACGGCCTTCGCCACCCACGGCGACCCGGGCTGGCCGCCCTATGACCCCGACCAGCGCCGCACCCAGATCTTCGACGTCGACCCGATCGTCACGACCTACCCGGAGGACCGCTCCCGCCGGATCTGGCAGGACCACGTGTTCACGGCGCTGTCCCTGCACGACGATCGGCCCTGAGCCAGTCCGACGGGATCCGTTCGAGGATGCCGCCGGCGAAGGTGTCGTGCAGGCCGAGTGGTTCGAGGTGGACGTAGCCGATGTGGCAGTCGCAGCGCTCCAGTGGGCAGCCTCGGGGTCTCAGCGCGGCGCGAAACGAGTCGTCGTAGAGGTTGCCGAGGACCGTCGGGACGAAATGGCAGCGACGGACGGTGCCGTCACCGTCGACGGACACGACGGTGACGCCGGTGCGGCAGGGCAGTCCACGGCTGGGGTGCGGGGTGCGGCTGTGGTCGAACAGCGGGTCGATCGCGGTCCAGGCGGCGGCCTCCGCATCGGTGTAGGTGTGGCCCTCGGCGGCGTTGACCCACAGGTAGATGTCGGCGGGCAGGTCCGCGCGCAGGCGGATCGCGGCGGACAGATGCTCGGGCTGGCCGACGACACCGGCGCTGAAGCGCACCCCGCGGTCGACCAGCTCGCGGCAGCGGCCGAGGAAGCGCTCGTGGGCAACCTGGCCGGGATGGTAGGTCGTCCACAGCGCGAGGCGATCCAGGTCCGCGTCGGACGTCCAGCCGAGGCGGTGGCTGAGGTTGGTCTGGATCGCGGCGCGCCCGACGTGCGGCAGGTGGCTGAGTTCGACCAGCGCCCGCCGGTACCAGGAGCGGACCAGCGCCTCCCCCCACGGGGTGAACAGCACCGACACGCCGTGACGTTGCACGCGGACCCAGTCGACGAAGCGTTCCAGGGCCGCCCGGTCCGCCCGCAGCTGCTCGGGGGTGTCGCGCCGCTTCGCGAACGGGCAGTACGCGCAGTCGTAGTCGCAGCTGGCCAGCGGCCCGCGGTAGAGGATCGTCAGGTGCCGCGGAAGGTCCTCGTCGGCGGAGGCGAAGATCATCAGCGGGCGGTGTGGTTGGTCATGAGCGCGCGCACCCCTGGGGAGATGAGGGACGGGCCGATGGCGTCGGAGTGGGCCAGGCCCTCCGGGGACAGCCGGATCGTGTGCGGTGACTCCTGCGCCAGCCAGCCGCGTTCGGCCAGGCCGGTGAGGTCGAAGTCGGCGGCGGCGTCGGTGTGGAAGCGGTCGTGGTAGGCGGCCCGGTCCAGGCCACCTGCCTGCAGCAGGGACTGGATGAGGTGGCGGCGGCGGCGCTCGTCGGCGTCGAGGGTGATGCCGATCCGGGCGTGGTCGAAGTCGGTTTCGCGGACGTAGTCGTCGATGATCGTGCGGACGTGGCGGGCGCCGACCGCGTAGTCGAACGAGTAGTGCAGGTCGGAGGTGTAGGAACGGGCGCCGCAGCCCAGGCCGATCATGGGGTCGGTCTGACAGCAGTACCTCGTCCCGCCGCCGTCGTCGCCGCCGCCGGTCGGGCGGCGGAACATCCGCATGGAGACCTGTTCGTACCCGTGGGAGAGCAGGTGGTCGCGGCCGAGGCGGTAGAGGCGCAGGCGCTGGTCGTCCCAGTCGAGGTCGCGGCCGGCGAGGCCGGTGAGCGGGCGGACGTACAGCGGATAGAGGTAGAGCTCCTCGGGTCGCCAGGCGAGCGCGGCCGTCAGGGAGGCGAGCCAGGTGTCGGCGTTCTGGCCGCCGATGCCGTAGATGAGGTCGATGTTCAGGGTGGGGAAACCGGCGGTGCGGATGCGGTCGAGGGCCGACTCGACGTCGGCGCGTTTCTGCGGGCGACCGGCCGCGCGGGCCTCGGCGTCGAGGAAGCTCTGCACGCCTATCGAGACGCGGGTCGCGCCGTGGTCGCGCAGGACGGCGAGGCGGTCGGTGGTCGCGGTCGCGGGCGAGGTCTCCACGCTGAGCGGGACGGTGCCCGGCGCGGCGAAGCGGGCGAGGATGGCGCCGAGGCGCTCCAGCTCGTGCTGTTGCGGGGCGGGGTGGGGACGGTCTGGGGAGGGCTCGAGGCGGGCCTGGAACCAGGCCCGCTCGTCGGGCTCCTGGATGTGCATGTACTCGATGCCGACCCGGCGGCAGTACGAGTCGCGCAGGACAC
>NZ_JALKFU020000175.1 GCF_023242965.2 Frankia sp. AgKG'84/4 | reverse complement strand
ACGCCACCACCGGCGAACACCACCTCACCCTCACCGGCCACACCAACTGGGTGACCGGCGGCGCGTGGAGCCCCGATAGCACCCACATCCTCACCACCAGCTACGACCACACCGCGCGGATCTGGAACGCCACCACCGGACATCCGGTGGGCTGGCAACTCGTACACCTTCCAGATGGCGAGCTGGTAACCCTCACAGCCGACGGCGGTGTCGTTCTCGGTGCGTCGGGCGGGGCGTGGCGATGGCTCGGCTGGCTGGTGCCGCAGGACGGGAAGCTGGTGCGGCTACCCATCGAAACCTGGGGCGCGCTCCCGCCGCTGTCCGCACCACATCCGGGGGCATGACCGCCCGTCGTCCCGCCGACCATCGACGGCCGGTCCCGCGCCGCCGGCGCAGGATGGAACCATGCGGCTGCTACTGATTTCCGGAAGCACGCGCGAGGCATCGACGAACACGGCGGCGCTGCGCACACTCGCCGCGCTGGCACCGCCGGAGGTCGACGCGGTCGTGTACGGCGGCCTGGCAGACCTGCCGGCGTTCGTCCCCGGCGACGACGACGCGCCGCCACCCGCGGTCGGCGCGCTGCGCGCGGCCCTCGCCGTCGCCGACGCGGTGCTGTTCTGCACCCCCGAGTACGCCGGCGCCCTGCCCGGCAGCTTCAAGAACCTGCTCGACTGGACGGTCGGCACCGGCGACCTCTACGGCAAGCCCGCCGCCTGGATCAACGTCGCCGCCCCCGGCCGCGGCACCGGCGCCCTCGCCGAACTCGCCACCGTGCTCCGCTACGTCACCGTCGAGACCCTCGACGCGGCCTGCGTGTCCGCCCCCGTCACCCGCGACGCCCTCGGCCCCGACGGCCTCGTCCACGACGCCACCGTCCGCGCCGCCCTCACAACCGCCCTACACGCCATCCTCAACCACCTCGCCGCCCGAGACCTCACGAGTCCAGCCAGCGCGCAACCCCCACCGCCGACCACCGCAGGCTCCTGACCACCGAGGCAACACACCGCAACGGACGCGGTCTCCGCAGCCCACCGCGCTTTTGTCGGGTAGTCACAGCCCTGTCGCTCTACGTGCGATATCGTCCTTCCCGCGTCGCCAGTCACCGCGCCGGCCGAGGAGAGTCCGATTCGTCCCGCACGCCGCCGCCGACCGCCGACGGTCTCCGGCCGCATCACCCGCGCGGCGCCCGCTGCCGCCCGCCCGGCAGCGCGTCCCACCCACGCACCTGCCCGGCCACCCGGGCAGGCATGATCCATGGCCGAACTCGACCGCCCACGGCCAACGGACCCCTCCGACTCCCCCGCCCCGCCCACCGACGCCCCCAGCCCAGGCACCCGCGACGGCCTCAGTCCCCGCAGCGAGCCGGAACGCAAGGCCGCGCTCCTCGACAACCGCGCCGCCGCCCTCGACCGCGCCCCCGCCACCGACAAACCGCCGACGCCCACCAACGCCCGCCCCACCACCGCCCTCGACCGCAAACTCGACCGCCTCGAAGCCGCCGCCCTCACCCGCCGGTCCACACCAGACGCCCCGGAGCCGCCGCGCCGCCCACCCGCTGAACGCCCAGACACCCCCCGCAGCGATGCCGACGGCCCCCACGCGCCCGAGATCCGCGAGAAAGTCTACGAACACATCCTCCACGGCGAATGGAACAAGCGCGGCAAACCCGTCGGCTTCCACAGCGCCCCCGACGGCCAGCCACCAACCGACCGTCGGATCACGGCGGCGGGAACTCGGGACGCCAACGGCGCGTACTCGGCGGAAGTGGAGTTTCGCCACCCGACCACCGGCCAGTGGGCCAGGAAGGACGTGCCGAAACACACCATGTTTCCGGACTCGTGGTCCGCGGACGATATACGGACCGCCGTCCAGTCCGCCTATGAAAAGGCGTATGATCGGGATATCGCTCCGGCTCTTCGCGATGGGCTCAAGCCTGGTCGGATCTACGAGTCGCACAATGGACTACTCATGCAGCTCTACGTCGACCAGGACGGAAGACTGAAAACGGCCTTCCCAACGAACATCGAGGAGACTGATAACTAAAATGACCAGATGGATCTTCACCTCCGATGGATACCCGCATCTCGACGTCTCGACACCCGGCATCGACGCCAACACCAAGGATGCCGTCACGGACTTCCTCACCACCGATATCGGGCGAGGGATTCGCAATATCGCGTCGTACCGGGAGCGCTGGAAGAATGCCTGCGAAGGCGAACTGAATTCAGTACTCGGGAATGGCACGGAGCAGGAGCTGGAGGGAGATCGAGTCCGACTCGAATCCTTGTACGAGCAATGGGAAACCGTATATTTTACCGTTCCAGAGTTCGAGGAGCTGCTCGATGATTACGCAGCATTCGTAAAAGACGCCGACTGACCCAACCATCGGCCAGCCCTTTGCGAGCGGAAGTCGACTGACCGACGCCGGGTGCCGGCGCCCAACTTCCCGGCAAGGGACGAGAGAGACAATCAGTCCTCGCCGGAGAAGCGCTCCCAGGCGGCCTGCTTGGACACGCCGAGCACGGCGCCGATCCGGGTCCAGCTGATGCCCCGGCCGCGCAGGACGTGCACGTAGTCGTGGACGGCGGCATCGGCCTGGGCCACCACCGCGTGAACTTTGGTCAGGCCGGTCAGCCCCGACTGGACGGTCGGCACCGGCGACCTCTACGGCAAGCCCGCCGCCTGGATCAACGTCGCCGCCCCCGGCCGCGGCACCGGCGCCCTCGCCGAACTCGCCACCGTGCTCCGCTACGTCACCGTCGAGACCCTCGACGCGGCCTGCGTGTCCGCCCCCGTCACCCGCGACGCCCTCGGCCCCGACGGCCTCGTCCACGACGCCACCGTCCGCGCCGCCCTCACAACCGCCCTACACGCCGTCCTCAACCACCTCGCCGCCCGTGCCCGGGACACGGACAGTCCCGACCCAGGGGGCGAAACAGCCGTCCGCTGCCACCGATCGCTGATCGCCCGCGCTTCCCGCGTCCGCGACTGTCCGATTCTCCAGGTCACCACTCCATGGCCGGATAGTCACAATCCTGTCGCGCTACGTGCGATATCGTCCCTCCGAAGTCGTCTCGTCCTCGCGTCGGCCAAGGAGTGCCCGATCCGTCCCATACGCCACCGGCCGCCGATGACCTCTAGCCCCGCAGTGCCCTCCGTGCCTGTGCGGGCAGGTGGGCGGACGCGCCGCGAGGTGTGAACCATGGCCGAGTTCGATGTATCGCGACCGGCCGGCAGGCCCGCCTCCGACTCACTCGCTGCGCCAGCCGACGGCCCCGCACCGCCCCAGCGCGACGATCCGGGCTCCCGCAACGACAGCAACGTCGAACGCAAGGCCGCCATCCTCGACCGCCGCGCCGCAGAACGCGCCGCCGCCGATCCCTCAGCCGGCACTATCCCCTCGGCGCGTCTTAGCTCCACCGACCAACGTGACCCGGCACCCCGCCCCGACGCCACCGGCGACCACCCCCCGCCCGCCACCCGCCCGGCCACCTCAGTTGAACGAAAGGCGGCCCTACTCGAGTCCCGTGCCGCCGGCCTGGACCGGCCCCCATCCCCCGACCGACCGTCGACGACCCTCGATACCCGCCCACCCACCGACCTCGATCGCAAGCTAGACCGCCTGGAGGCCCGCGCTCTCAACCTCCTCTCCACTCCGGACGATGCGGCTTCGCAGCGCCATCAGCAGGCCGAACGCCCCACCACTGCGGACGCTGCCAGCCCACGCGACGCGGCCACTCCTCGCACCCCCGAAATCAGCGAGAAGGTCTACACGCACATCCTCCATGGCGAATGGAACAGACGTGGGTCGCCGGTCGGCTTCCACAGCGCCCCGGAGGGGCAAGCTCCACCCGACCGACGCCTCGCGGAAGTCAACCGTGTACTGGACAACGGCACCTACCAGGCCAGGCCTGAATTTCGGCATCCGACCACCGGCGAATGGCAGGAGAAGCGGGCCGAACTACACACCATGTTCCCCGACTCCTGGTCGGGCGAGAAGGTCCGCACGGCCGTCACAACCGCGTATGATCAGGTCTACCGGGATGTGGTGGCTCCGGCACTCGCCAAGGGCGAGAAGATCGAGCGAGACAGCCTCAGACACACATATGAAGGCGTAAAAATGCAACTCTACGTGTCACCGCAGGGCGACCTGAGGACTGCCTTCCCCATTCCCGAGAAGACCAGTGGAGAGAAGTCGTGACAACATGGCGGTTCATCCCTCGAAAGGGACGAGGAATAGATATCATCCAGCCGACTCTCGACGAAAACACCAAAGACGCGGTCCTTGATTTCCTCGAATCGGACGTCGGAAACTATTCGGGTGCGGTCGAGGAGTATCTCCGGTACTGGCACCGCGTTTCATCGGGCGAACTCGAAGCAGTCTCCGGAAATGGCACCGAGCAGACACGCGAAGGAGACCTCGTGCGCTTGGAGTCCCTGTACGACCAGTGGAAGACTGTATATTTTACGATCGCCGAGTTCGAGGAACTCCTCGAGGACTACGCAGCATTCCTACAGAAAGCCAACTGACCCGGATGTCGTCCGGCCCGGCCCTTTGCGAGCGGAAGTCGACTGACCGATGCCGGGTGCCAAGACCCGACTTTCGAGCGGGGGACGAGAGTGACAGTCAGTCCTCGCCGGAGAAGCGCTCCCAGGCGGCCTGCTTGGACACGCCGAGCACGGCTCCGATCCGGGTCCAGCTAATGCCCCGGCCGCGCAGCGCCTGCACGTAGTCGTGGACGGCGGCGTCGGCCTGGGCCACCACCGCCTGCACCTTCGCCAGGCCGGTCAGCAGGTCGTCGTCCGGCCGCTCGTCCCAGGAGCCGAAGGCAGGAGCGGGCTCATTGGCAATGATCATGACACAGAGGTCCACGCACTCGTTGCAGATGTAGACACCCGGGCCGGCCACCAGCTTGGTCACCGCGACCTTGTCCTTCGTGCAGAACGAGCAGCACAACGATTCCAGCCGGCTCTCGCCTGGCCCGGGGGTCCGTGTAGTCGCCATGGCGTCAAGCTAGCCTTGACGTCGCACCGCGTCAAGGTTGCCTTGACATGATGCTCTCAGTGGCCGTTGACAACTGATCCGAAAAAATCTTCGGCCAGGATGTCGAGAACCCGTGGCCGGCTCCGTCCCTGCTATGAACGCGGCCAGGATGGGCCGCAACACGGCACCGAGGAGACCCCATGGCCAAGTACCTGCTGCTCAAGCACTACCGCGGCGCCCCCGACGCGGTGAACAACATCCCCATGGACCAGTGGACGCCCGCGGAGATCTCCGACCACATCAAGTACATGCAGGACTTCGCGGCCCGCCTCGAGCAGACCGGCGAGTTCGTCGACGCCCAGGCGCTCGCCCCCGAAGGCATGTTCGTCCGGTTCGACGGCGAGGGCCGCCCGCCGGTCACCGACGGCCCGTTCGCCGAGACCAAGGACCTCATCGCCGGCTGGATGGCGATCGACGTCGAGAGCCACGAGCGCGCCGTCGAACTCGCCGGGGAACTCTCCGCGGCCCCCGGCGCGGGCGGCAGGCCGATCCACGAGTGGCTCGAGCTGCGCCCGTTCATGACCGAGCCCCCCACCATCTCGGAGTGAGCTCACCGGTGACCAGCTCCGAGGCAGGCAGCGCCCCGGCGAACGACGCCGGGGTCGACGAGGCCCTGCTACGCGGCCTCACGCCGAAGGTACTCGGGATCCTCGTCCGCCGCGGCGCCGACTTCGCGGCGGCCGAGGACGCCGTGCAGGACGCGCTGGTCGAGGCCGTTCGCACCTGGCCGGCCGACGCGCCGCGGGACCCGCAGGGCTGGCTGGTCACCGTCTCCTGGCGCCGGTTCCTCGACGCGACCCGGGCGGACACCGCCCGCCGCCGACGGGAGGACCTCCTCGACGAGGAACCGGCCCCCGGGCCCACCCCCGCGGCGGACGACACGCTGCAGCTCTACTTCCTGTGCGCCCACCCGTCGCTGACGCCGCAGTCCGCGGTCGCGCTGACCCTGCGCGCCGTCGGCGGCCTGACCACCCGCCAGATCGCCCAGGCCTACCTGGTCCCCGAGGCGACGATGGCGCAGCGCATCAGCCGCGCCAAACGCACCGTCGCCGACGTGCGCTTCGACCAGCCCGGCGACGTCGCGACCGTCCTGCGGGTCCTCTACCTGGTCTTCAACGAGGGCTACTCCGGCGACGTCGACCTTGCCGCCGAAGCGATCCGTCTCACCCGCCAACTCGCCACCACGATCGACCATCCCGAGGTCGCCGGGCTGCTGGCCCTCATGCTGCTGCACCACGCCCGCCGCACCGCCCGCACCGCGCCCGACGGCAGCCTGATCCCGCTCGCCGAGCAGGACCGCGCCCGCTGGAACACCACGATGATCGCCGAGGGCGTCAAGATCCTGCAGACGGCCCTCGCCCGCGACCGCCTCGGCGAGTTCCAGGCCCAGGCCGCCATCGCCGCCCTGCACGCCGACGCCCCCACCGCCGAGGACACCGACTGGGTCCAGATCGTCGAGTGGTACGACGAACTCGCGAAGCTGACCGACAGCCCGATCGTCCGGCTCAACCGGGCGGTGGCACTCGGCGAGGCCGACGGAGCACGCGCCGGCCTCGCCGCCCTCGCCACCCTGGATGACTCCCTGCCCCGCCACACCGCCGTCGCGGCCTACCTCCACGAACGCGACGGCGACCTGGCCACCGCCGCCCGCCTCTACGCCGAGGCCGCCCACAAGGCCCCCAACCTGGCCGAACGCGACCACCTGACCCGCCAGGCCGCCCGCCTCAACACCAGGCACGATCACTAGTACCGGTGGGGCCACATTCCGGCGAACGTCGTATCTGCCGGGCGTCGGTGCGCCGACCCGCGCGCACGTGCGCAACAAGCCGAAGGCGGACCAATCCGGTGTCCGCGAACGGCACGCGTCAAGTCCGTGGTTCGGCGGCCGCGGCCATGACCCGCCCTACGCTTCGGCTCCGTGCTCCGGAATCACCGGGAGCACCGGTGATCTGCGTACCGGCCTCCACGACTTTCGCAAGGAGACAAGCCGCGTGGCCACGACTCTCAACCAAACGACCGTTTTCGATTTCGCCCCCAAGGACCGGGAGGCGCTCGACGCCCAGGTTCGGGCGCTGGAGAACCTCGACCGCGCCGACTTCCGGGAGCTTTCCCCCGCCACCGCGGACCGGTTCGCCCAACTTCGGGGAGCCGGCACGTTCGCGTCCGTCAAGATTCCCGGCGCGGACCCCGACGTGCACCTCGACGCGGGTGTCTTCGTCCCGCTCACCGCCGGGCCGCACCCGGTCGTCGTCATGCCGGCGCCGCTCGCGCCGACCGGCTGGCGGTCCTATCCGGGAATGCTGCTCAACTTCGCGCTCAAGGGTTATCTCGCCGTTGCCTACAGCGAGCGCGGGTTGGCCGAGTCGACGGGGAAGATCGACGTCGCCGGACCGCGGGACCGGGCGGACGGCTCCGCCGTCATCGACTGGATCCTGGAGAACCACGCCGACCGGGTGAACCCGGACCAGATCGGTTTCGCCGGCTCGTCGTACGGCGCCGGGCAGAGCCTCATCATCGCCGCGCACGACGACCGGGTGAAGGCCGTCTGCGCACAGAGCGCCTGGGCGGATCTCGGCCGGTCGCTCTACGAGAACCAGACCAGGCACATCAAGGCATTCGAAGCCCTCGTCGCGCTGTTCGGCGAGGAGAACCTGTCCGAAGAGGTGCGCAGCGTCTTCGACGACTTCCGCAACAACAAGAACATCGACCGCCTGCTCGAATTCGCCGCGGTCCGGTCCCCCAACACCTACGTCGATCGACTGAACGCCCGCCGCGTGCCGATCTTCCTCGGCACCTACTGGCACGAGACGATCTTCTCGGTGCCGGCGGTCGTCGACTTCTTCAACGAGCTGCAAGGCCCACGCCGGCTGCTGGTGATGATCGGCGACCACGGCGGCGACGAGATCCTCGGCTTTCTCGGCGGGATCAGCCGACCGACGGCCACCACGTTCCGCTGGCTCGACCACTACCTGCTCGGCACGTCCAACGGCATCGGTGAGGACGGCAACGTCCACGCCGAGTACATGCACAACCTGTTCGATCTGCGCAAGTCCGCCGACTGGCAGTCGTACACCCAGCCGACCCGCCGCTTCTACCTCGACCAGCCGCGCCAGGGCGCCACGGACGGCGTGCTCACCTCCCGCCCCGCGTCCGGTTGGACGACGAGCATCAACGCCGGCACGGACACCTCCGCCGACATCGCCGAGAAGCTCATCCAGACCGGGATGCTCGAACGGCTCGGCGCGCCGGCCGTGTACGAGACCGCGTCGATCTCGAGGCGGGACGCGGCCGTCTGGGTGACCGAGCCGCTCGCCGCGCAGAGCCAGCTCACCGGAAACATCCGGCTGCGCGTCACGGTCCGCCCGTCGGCGGCGGCGGCCACCCTCGTGGCCCACCTGTTCGACGTCTCCCCCGGCACCGGCAAGGCGAAGATCATCACGAATGCGCCGTACACGCTGCTCAACGAGCGCGAAGGCGAGGCGCGCACGATCGACATCCAGCTCCAGCCCGCCGACTACCGCCTTCCCGCCAGCCACCAGATCGCCCTCGTCATCGACACGAAGGACGACTTCTTCGCCGACGACACCGTCCCCGGCAGCAGGATCGAACTCTCCTCACCGGAGGGCTCCGCGTCCTACCTGGAACTTCCCCTCGCCGATATCGCTCCCGGCGACTGACGAACCTTCCGCGACGTGACAGGCGTCCCGGGACGTGACGAACATCCCGGGAGGCGCCGCGCGGTGACGGGTTGGGCCCGGTCTGGCCACCAGCCGGGCCCAACCACGTGGCAAGGATCGGTTACGGACGCGCGCCGGCTAGGCGCACGCCGTGACAGCGAGTCTGTGGTCCGCCAGTGATCCGACCGACGCCGTCGTCAACCCAGCCGATCGGGGTTGGACAATGGTGGCGATGCCTTCGGATGCCTTCGCCGCACGCCTGGAGCACCTGCCGGACGCGGAGCTGGTCGCGCTGTTCCGGGCCCGGCCGGACCTGCTGATCAGGCCGCTTCCCCGCGGGTTCGACCAGCTCGCCCACCGGCTGGACAGCCCCCAGTCGCTCAGTCGCGCGCTCGCCGAGCTCGACCGCGACTGCCTGCGCGTCGGGATGGCCGCGGCCCTGCTGACCGTCCCGCCGACCCCGGCGCACATCGCCGCGTTCCTCGGCGCGCCGGTGGACGCCGTCGAACGGGTCGCCGCCGACCTGGTCGCCCGCGGCCTCGGGTGGCTCGAACCAGCCGACGGACCCGACGGCACGGCCGGGGACCGGGT
>NZ_JALKFU020000174.1 GCF_023242965.2 Frankia sp. AgKG'84/4 | reverse complement strand
CGGCCAAGCCGTTCGGCCACGGCGACGTCCACCGTGGCGGCGAACAGATCCTGCTTCCAGGATCGCCATGTCTGCGGAGACCGCCGCCGACCGGCCTCGGCGGCGGCCGCTGTCGGCGTGGGACCGGGTGAAGTTCCTTCTGCTGCTCGGCGCGGTCTTTCTCTTCGTCGTCGCCGCGGAGGTCTCCGGCGACCCGTTGATGACCTGGAGCGACGCGTTCCGCCTCGAGTCCCGCAAAAGCGCGTGGATACTGGTGCTGCTCGGCCTGGAGGTGGCGCGCCAGCTACACTTTTTCGTCGGTGAGCGATGGTCCGCCTACTACGTGTTCTGGACCGATCGGGTGTTCGGTCGGATGGAACGCCGGATGCTGCGGCTCAACGACTGGAACCGTTATCGGCTGAGTCGCACGGCGAAGTGGGTCGCGGGTCTGGCGCTCGCTCTGTTCGTGTATGCCCGGCTGTCCCACACCTCGGTGTTCGACGCCCTCGTCAACGTTCCCGGCGACCTCTGGAAGGCCATCCCGGTGGTCCTCCAGATCGTGCTGTTGATGGTGCTCGTCGTCGGCCAGTTCGTGGTGATGTTCTGGTTCCTTTCCAAGGGCGGCATCGACACGTACTTCCCCGAGGACATCGCCACCCGCTTCGCGGACGTCTGGGGTCAGGACCACGTCGTCAGCCGGGTCCAGGAGAACGTCTTCTATCTGGAACGGCCGGAGGAGATCGAGAGTCGGGGCGGCCACGTGCCGGGCGGCATCCTGCTGTGGGGGCCCCCGGGCACCGGCAAGACGCTGCTCGCCGAGGCGGTCGCCGGCGAGACCGGCAAACCATTCGTGTTCGTCGACCCGGGCGCGTTCTCGGCGATGTTCATGGGCGTCGGGATCCTCAAGGTGAAGTCGTTGTTCCGCAAGCTGCGCAAGCTGTCCCTGCGGTACGGCGGCGTGATCGTGTTCTTCGACGAGGCGGACACGCTCGGCAGCCGCGGGGCGCTCAACGGCGGGTTCGGTGGCGGTGCCGCCGCGGGGGCGCGGTCCTGGCTCACCCGCCAGAGCGCACCGGCGTCCCGGTCGGCCGCGGCAGGGGCCGGTGGCCTGGGCGGGCTCGGCCGGGCGTTCGGCGGCCTCGAGCCCGCGCTGGGCTGCAACGGCACGTCCTATCTCAGCGCCGCGGCCCGCGCGGAGATCGGCCGGGAACAGGCCCGCGAGCAGTTCGTCATGGGTGGCATGGGTGGTGGCGGTGGTGGGGGCGACGGCACCCTGCAGGCCCTGCTGACCGAGATGTCCGGCCTGAAGAAGCCCCGCGGCTTCCTCAACCGGGTGGTCCGCCGCGCGTTGGGGATGCGGCCCAAGCCGCCGCCGAAGTACCGGATCCTGGTGATGATGGCGACCAACATGCCGCAGTCGCTGGACGAGGCGTTGCTGCGGCCCGGGCGCATCGACCGGCAGTACAAGGTCGGCTATCCCAGCAAGGAAGGCCGCATCCGCACCTTCGAGGGCTACCTCGCGCGGGTGCGGCACGACCTGAGCGCGGAGCAGATCGACCGCCTCGCCGTGATGAGCCCGGAGGCGACCGGCGCGACCATCAAGGACACCGTGAACGAGGCGCTGGTGCAGGCCGTCAAGGACGGCCGCGAGGTCATCACCTGGCAGGACATCCTGCGCGCCCGGGTGATCAAGGAATACGGCCTGGCGGACGACCACGAGCACATCGACCGTGAGCGGCACAGCATCGCTCTGCACGAGGCGTGCCATGCCGTGGTCGCCTACCGGACGCAGCGCGGCCGGGTGATCGACCTCGCGACGATCGAGCGGCGTGGCGGCGTGGGCGGTTTCGTCGCGCACGTGGCGGTCGAGGACCGCATGTTCATGTGGAAGTCCGAGATCGAGGTCCAGGTCATGGTCTCGCTGGCGTCGCTGGTCGGGGAGCGGATGTTCTTCGAGGGCGACAACACGGTCGGCGTGGGGGGCGACCTGCGCACCGCGACGATCCTCATCGCGAACTACCTGTCGTCGGCGGCCATCGGCGACACGCTGTCGGCCCGCCTCGCCCTCGTCGAGCAGCAGATGGGCACCCTGTCGCTGGACGCCGACCGTCCCTTCGGCGAGCAGGTCGAAGCGCGGCTGCGGGAGCTCTACGAACGCACCGAGGGAGTGCTGAGCGCGAACCGCCGGGAGGTGCTGGCGCTCACCCATGCGCTGGAGACCCACAAGACGATCACCGGCGAGGATGTGGAGGCCATCATGGAGGGCACCAGTGGTCCCACCGTCGACGGCCGTCGTTATCACGATGCGGACTTCCTGCGGGTGGCCGAGAGCTACCACTCCGAGGCCGTCCGCGAACATCGCGGCCAGACGCACGATCTGCACAAACTGCCCGAACTTGGGCGGGCCGCGGCGAGCAGCAACGCGGCGGCGCCGAGACCACCCGGTGCCAGCCCGGCCAGCGCAGCCGCCGGCCAGGAAGCGGCCACGGGCTGATCGCCATGGCCTGACCCCGACCGGTCAGCCCGCCGCGCTGGCTTCCCGTCGGAGGGAGGCCAGCGCGTACAGCGCGGCGGCCAGGGCGGCGACGGCCGCCAGGAGCAGGCCGGCGCGGGCGCCGAAGGTCTGCGCGACCCACCCGGCGATCGGCCCGCCGAACGGGGTGGTGCCGAGGAAGGCGACCGACCACAGCGCCATCACCCTGCCCCGCATCGCCGGATCGGCGGTGAGCTGCACGGTGGCGTTGCCGGTGGAGATGAACGCGACGCTCGTGGCGCCGACCAGCACCAGGGCGGCCACCTCCACCGGCAGGGTGGGCGCCGCGGCGGCGAGCAGGAGCACGCCGCCGAAGATTCCCGCGATCACGCTGAGCGGCCGGACCCCGATGCGCCGCTGGCGGGCCACGGCCAGTCCGCCGACCACCGCGCCCGCGCCCATGGCCGCGGTGAGCAGGCTGTAGGTCGCCGCGGTGCCACCGAAGGTCTCGCGGGCCACCAGCGGCAGCACCACCTGGAACTCATAGGACAGCGCGCCGATGACCACCATCATGATCAGGGGAACGCGCAGCCCGGGCGTCCGCCAGGTGTAGCCGAGCCCGGCCCGTAGCTGGCCCGGCGCCCGGTGCACCGGGCGCCGGGCGTGCAGCGCGCAGACGTCCATCCGGTGAAGGGCGATCAGGACCGCGCCGAACGACGCCGCGTTGAACAGGAAGCATCCCGCTGTCCCGCTGACCAGGATGATCAGGCCCGCGAGCGCCGGGCCGATGATCCGCGCCGCGTTCATCGTCACCGAGTTCAACGTGATCGCGTTCGGGAGGTGGTCGGGGCCGACCATCTCCTGCACGAAGGTCTGGCGGGTGGGGTTGTCGACGGCGTTGCTCAGGCCGATGAGCGCGGCGGCCACGGCCACCATCCACAGCCGCGCCACGCCCGTCAGATCGAGCAGGCCGAGCCCGAGCGCGGCGAGCCCCGAGGAGGTCTGCGTGATCATCAGCAGATGCCGGCGGTTCATCCGGTCCGCGAGCAGGCCGCCGTACGGGCCGAACAGCAGCACCGGCAGGAACTGGGCCGCGGTGACCAGGCCGAGCGTGGTCCCCGAGGCGCCGAGCGAGAGAACGAGCCAGCCCAGGGCGATCGTCTGCATCCACGTGCCGCACAGCGAGACGATCTGACCGCCGAGGAACAGCCGGAAGTTGTGGATCCGCAACGCCGCGAACGTGCCGCCGGAGTGCGCCGGTGTGGTCGTGGTGGTCGTTGGTACCGCGTCGGGCGTCGCCGGGTCCGCCGCCCGTGGCCGTGTGGCCGTGTCCACCTGCAGGGTCATGCACCCACCTCCATCCGAGTAACACGGGGGGGCGGATCGTTATTTCGCATCAGATAAGTATCTCGGATCCTCCGATGGTGACGCGGTTGAGTGCCTGTTTGGATTTCCGTGGCCGGCGATCTATCATTCGAACACACGTTCGGAACGTGGGGTCGTGGTGAGGATCGGGTGGCCGCCGCCGTCGAGGTGCGGCCCGCGCTCCGTTCCGCGACGCACCGGTGCGGGAGGTGTTGGTGATCGTGATCGATGTCGAGTCGTTGCTGGCCGGGGTCGTCGCGCTCGACGCGCACGAGCTGGGCGATGTCGAGGTCGCGCAGTCGGTCGTCGAGCTGCGCCGTCTGGTCGATGCCACCGACGCGCTGTGGATCCGGCTGCTCGGCGAGTTCGACCGCCGCGAGCTCTGGGCGCCCGACGGGGCGCGCTCGGCCGCGGCGTGGCTGCGCCGGGAGTGCCGCCTGGTACACCCGACGACGGCGACGGCCCTGCTCGTGGCGCGCGCCGCCCGGGCGCTGCCCGCCTCCGGCGCGGCCTTCCGGGCCGGCACGATCAGTTTCGAGCACATGCGTGCGATCGCGCCCGCCGCCGAGCCGGCCCGGCGTGAGGTGGCGCTGCGGGCCGATCCGATCTTCGCCCGGGCGGCGCTCTGGATGAACCCGCGGCAGATGAGCAACGTCGTGCGCACCTGGCTGCAGCTGGCGGACGGTTGAGGCCGCCGGCCCGGCCCCAGGGTCAGTGGGGTCCGGGGACATCGGGGCGCGTGGTGCGCCTGCCGTGCCCGGCGCTACAGCGGGATGTTGCCGTGCACGTTCTTGTGCGGGCGGGCGTCGGCGAGCGCGTTGGCGAGGGCCGAGGCGATCGCGCCCCGGGTCGCGGCCGGAGTGACGACGGCGTCGACGACACCCAGCTCCACCGCGCGGTCGATGCCGCCCACCGTGCGGATGTGCTCCTCGGTCAGCTCGGCGAGCACGCTGGGCCGGCGCTGGGCCGGCACCTCCGCGAGCGTGCGCCGGTGCAGGATGCCGACGGCGGCCTCGGCGCCCATCACGGCGATCTGCGCCGTCGGCCACGCGTACACGGCGGTCGCGCCCAGCGACGTGGAGTTCATCGCGATGTACGCCCCGCCGTACGACTTCCTCGTCACCACGGTCACCCGCGGCACCGAGCACTCCGCGAAGGCGTAGAGCAGCTTCGCGCCGCGGCGGACGACGCCGTCGAGTTCCTGGCCGACGCCCGGCAGGTATCCCGGCGTGTCGACCAGCACGACCAGCGGTACGCCGAACGAGTCGCACATCCGCACGAAGCGCGCGGCCTTCTCGGCAGAGGTCGTGTCGAGGCAGCCGCCGCGGCGCAGCGGGTTGTTCGCGACGATGCCGACGGTCCGCCCGCCGAGCCGGCCCAGCGAGGTCACGATGTTCGGCGCCCACTTCGCGTGCAGCTCGATGCCGTCACCATCGAGCACCTGGTTGACCAGCGGGCGCACGTCGTAGGCGCGCCGCGGGTTCTCCGGCAGCAGCTCGGCGAGCTCGCGGCTGTCGACCTGGCCGACGTCGCGCTGGTCGGCCAGCAGCTGCGCGAGCGCGCGGGTGCGCTCCATGGCCTCGTCTTCGGAGCCGCACGTCACGTGCGCGACACCGCTGCGCGAGCCGTGGACCTCGGGGCCCCCGAGGCTCGTGGCGGTGCACTCCTCGCCGGTGACGGAACGCACGACGTCCGGACCGGTCACGAAGACCTTCGCGTCCGGGCCCATGATGACGATGTCGGTCAGCGCCGGGCCATAGGCCGCGCCGCCGGCCGCCGCGCCGAGCACCAGCGAGAGCTGCGGGATGCGGCCGGAGACCCGCACGGTCGCGGCGAAGATCCGGCCGACGCCGTCGAGGGACGCGACGCCCTCCTGCAGCCGCGCGCCGCCGGAGTGCCAGATGCCGACGACCGGGCAGCCCAGCCGCACGGCCGACTCGATCGCGTGGACGATGCGGGCGCAACCGTCGCGGCCCATCGCGCCGCCCTGTATGGTCGGATCGGTCGCGAAAGCGACGACCTCATTGCCGCCGACGAGCCCCTGGCCAGCGACGACTCCGGAAGAGTCGGCGGCGGCGAACAGGGACAGGCTGTCGGGGTCGAAGAACCTGGAAAGCCGAGCCTCGGGCGTGCGCGGGTCGACTCGGTCGAGCGTGGACAGACTCACCGTGCGTCTCCTTGCCTGAACGGCACCGGATCGGATCAGCGGGGGGTCGGCGTGCGACCCCCCAGGGGTACGCGCCGGTCTCCGTCGGGTTCGCGGTCCGGCGACCATGGGCACCCGTCGGTGGGACGGGTGCGGCCGTGTCGGCGGGGGGGCGGCCGGCGTCACGGCGATGTGTGGACAGGTGCTCGCCTGCTGAGCGGGTTGTCGGGCCTGGTGGCCCGGGGCCGTGCCGGGGGATCGGACCCACCCGGCACGGCGTCAGATCGTGAAGGCCAGACAGACGTCGTGGCCGCCGAACCCGAACGAGTTCGACAGGGCCGCGCCTGTGCCGATCTTCCGATTGTCGATGCTCACCACGTCGAGCGCGATCTCGTCGTCGAGCGCGTCGAGGTTGCGAGTCGCCGGGACGATGCGCTCGCGCAGCGCCAGGATGCTGGCGACAGCCTCGAGCGCGCCGGCCGCCCCGAGCAGGTGACCGGTCATCGACTTCGTGGCGGTCACCGCGACGGAGTCGATGTGGCTGCCGATCGCGGAGCGCAGTGCCACCGCCTCGGCCAGGTCGCCGCTCGGCGTCGAGGTGGCGTGCGCGTTGATGTGGATGACATCGGTCGGCGCCAGCTCGGCGGAGCGCAGCGCGGCTCGCACGGCCCGCGCGGCGCCGGCGCCGGCGGGGTCTGGTGCCGCGATGTGGTAGGCGTCCGAGCTGATCCCGGCGCCGGCGAGCACCCCGTGGACCCGTGCGCCCCGGGCAGCGGCGTGTTCCGCCGCCTCCAGGACCAGGATCGCCGCACCCTCACCGAGCACGAAACCATCCCGGGCCTTGTCGAACGGGCGGGATGCCGTCTGCGGCGTGTCGTTGCGGCGGGACAGCGCCTGCATCTGGGCGAAACCCGCGATCGGCAGCGCGGCGATCGCGGCCTCGGTGCCGCCGGCGATCACGACGTCGGCCCGGCCGGCCCGGATGATGTCCAGGCCGAGGGCGATCGCCTCCGAACCGGACGCGCAGGCGCTGACCGGAGCGTGCACGCCGGCCTTCGCGCCGAACGCCAGGCCGACGGTGCTGGCTGGCCCGTTCGGCATCAGCATGGGCACCACGTGCGGCGACACCCGCCGCGCGCCCTTCTCCCGCAGCACGTCGTGCTGGGAGAGAAGGGTGGTGACCCCGCCGATACCCGACGCCACGCAGGCCGCGAGACGTTCCTGGTCGACCTCCGGCGAGCCGGCGTCGGCCCATGCCTCCCGCGCGGCGACCAGAGCCATCTGCTGGCTCCGGTCGAGGGTCCGGGCCTCCACCCGGCCCAGCGGCGGCTCGACCGCGAGCGGCGCGGCGATGTGGACCGGGAGTTCCTGGATCCATTCCTCGGTGATCCGCCGGACGCCGGAGCGGCCGGCGAGCAGCCCCTCCCACGTGGAGGCGACATCGCCACCGAGGGGAGTGAGTGCCCCGAGGCCGGTGACGACGACCTGCCTAGGGGTCGTGGTCACGCGGCCACACCCGCCCGCTGGATGTACGACACCGCGTCGCCGACGGTCTTGAGGGACTTCACGTCGTCGTCCGGGATCTTGACGGTGAACTTCTCCTCGGCCGCCACCACGACCTCGACCATGGACAGCGAGTCCACGTCGAGGTCGTCGATGAAGGTCTTTTCGGGGGTGACGTCCGCGGGGTCGACACCGGCGACCTCTTCGAGAATGACGGCGAGACCGGCGAGGATGTCCTGGGACATTGTGTTACCTCCTGTGAGAGCTGAACTGGTGGGCGCTGGCGATCAGATGATCGCCGCGGGCGCCTGCCAGGATGGCGCTGATACCTGGGTCAGGGGAGTGACGGCCGTCGCCCGGCGAGCGGGCGACCGCGTCACGACGGCATGGTGGTCGCGTGCGGCGGCGTGGTCAGGGGCATCGCACGACCTGCCCGCAGAAGGTCAGTCCGGCGCCGAAGCCGAACAGCAGAACGGGGTCTCCCCGGCGGATCTCGCCGGTTTCGAGCAGGCGGGCGAATCCCAGCGGGATACTCGCGGCGGAGGTGTTGCCCGAGTCGATCACGTCGCGGGCGACGACGGCGTTCGTGGCGCCGATTCCCGTCGCGAGTGCCTCGACGATCCGCAGGTTGGCCTGGTGCGGGACAATACCCGCGAGCTCCTCCGGAGCCACGCCGGCGCGTGCACAGATCTGCCGCACGGTCGGTACGAGCGAGATCGCCCACCGGAAGACCGCCTGGCCCTCCATGCGGAACAGGTTGTCGCCGCCGCCGGGAACGCGGATGACGTCCGGCCGCGAGCCGTCGTGGCCCCACACCGCCGGGCCGATCTCGTCGGTCTCGGCGGGGCCCACCACGGTCGCGCCCGCTCCGTCGGCAAGCAGGATGCAGGTGGAGCGATCATCCCAGTCGGTGTAGTCCGACAGTCGCTCGGTGGCGACGACGAGGACGTGGCGCACGCCGCCCGCGCGGACCATGTCGGCGGCTGCGGACACCCCGTAGCTGAAGCCGGCGCAGCCGCCGTTGATGTCGAACGCGCCAGCGCGGCTGGCCCCCACCCGGTGGGCGATCTGCGGACCGGTGCCCGGGATCTGCGACGGCGCGGTGCAGGTGGCGCCGATGACCAGATCGACGGCGTCCGGAGTCAGGCCGGCGGCCGCGAGCGCCTTCTCGGCCGCTGCGGCGCCCATGGCAACCGTGGTCTCCTCGTCGTCGGCGATGCGCCGGGTCGCGATGCCGGTGCGGGACTGGATCCACGCATCCGAGGTGTCCACCCGCTGGGCGAGTTCGTCGTTGGTGACGACCCGGGCCGGGCGGTACACGCCAAGGCCGAGCAGCCGAGCTCCGCCTGTCACGCCCGCACCCCCACGAGAGGCTCGTCGTCCGTCGGCTGGCGTGGAGCTGGGCTGGCCGGCGAGACGCCCAGGTACTGCGTGCCGACATACTCGGCGACCAGCTCCCGCGCGGCCGGCAGGTCATCCGGGCTCTTGACCGCCAGGATCCGCACGCCGGGCAGCTCGCGCCGGGCGATCCCGGCGAGGGTGCCGGCCGGTGGAAGTTCGATGACCGCGCGCACCCCGAGCTCGCGCAGCGTCGCCAGGCACAGGTCCCACCGGACCGGCGCGGCGACCTGGGCGACGAGCCGAGAGAGGAGGTCCGAGGGTGCGGTGACCTGTGCCCCGTCGGCGTTGGAGAGCGTGGTGACCAGCGGCGCGGACGGTCGGATGCCGCCCGCGACGGCGGCGAGCGCGCTGCGGGCGGGAGCCATGTGCTGGGTATGGAAGGCGCCGGCGACCGACAGCGGGCGCAGCCGGACACCCGCGGGCGGTTCCGCCGCCAGCCGGGCGAGGTCCGCCG
>NZ_JALKFU020000173.1 GCF_023242965.2 Frankia sp. AgKG'84/4 | reverse complement strand
CGCGGGCAGCGCCTGGACCAGGGCGAGCAGGCCCGGTTCCTTGAGGAAGGACAGCCGGCGGGTGCCGAAGTGGTAGAGCAGCGCGCCGAACGCCTCGGGGCGCACGGAGACCTGCGGGTGCAGCGCCCAGGCGCGGTCCAGATCGAACCCGGTGGCGTCGGGCGCGGCATCCGCGCCGGTGGCGGGGGCGCTGCCCGTCCCCGGGCCGGACGCCGCCGACCCGGGGAGGACGGCGCTCAGTAGACGCCGCACATGCCGTCGATGGAGACCTCCTCGACGAGGAGGTCGGCGACGATGGCGTCGTCGGGCGCGGCGGGGGCCGCCTCGGCGACCTGGTCGACCTGGTCAAGCACGGACGGCTCCACGGCAACTCCCTGGATCTGCGCACGACTGGGTGGCGAGAGGCGGACGGGAACGCCTGCCTCCCGCTGGAAGACTGTAATGGCACCCAGTGCCAAAGAAAAGCTGTTTCGCGTCCATCGCCCGGGACGAGGACCGACCCGGCGGGGCTCGGCGTCGGCGCGCAGGCCCCGATAGGTCTCGATCATGAATCGCCGGGCGAATGCCTGGCTCTTGCGGCCTCCGTGGCGGCGCGCCTGGCTGATCAGCGTCGAAGGGCTGCGTCGAGCTGGTAGCGGAGCACGTCCAGTCGACTGCGACCAGGCGGCGGTGGCAGCCGGATCGGCGACGTCCCGCGCGGCGGCGACGTCCCGTGCGGCGGCGAGGGCCGCGAAGGCAAGGGAGCGCAGCGGCCCCATCCGCAGCTGTCCGCACGCGTAGGAGCGGATGCCCGCAATGGCCTCGCGGGGACGGGTGTCGGCGGGAGCCTCCTGTTCGAACAGCGGCAATACCCGCTCGGCGCAGTCGGCAGCCCAGGCTCCGAGAAATCGACGGTCTTCCTCGCTGATGCGCACCTGGCTCACCCGCATATCCTGCTGGTTCTGGTGCCTCCCACTGCTGCCAGCCGCCTCTCTGCCGGCGCCGGCTTCATCTCGGCGCGGTCCTCCCGTCCCACGCACGTGGTGACCCACCCGGCCAGAGTCATGAAGGTACCCGGCACTCTGACACAGTAAGCGCCATGGTCACCGAGCTCGGCGTCGACGCGTCGAACGCTAACCAGTTCGCCAGCTGGGACGGCGAGGCAGGCGCCTTCTGGGTCGCCAACGCCGACCGCTTCGATGAGGGGGTCGGCGCCTACCGTGATCGGTTTCTGGCTGCGGCCGCAATCGACGAGGCGGCGACCGTGCTCGATGTCGGGTGCGGCAGTGGACGGACGACCCTGGACGCCGCCCGCCACGCCACTGCCGGATCGGTCCTGGGCGTGGACCTGTCCGCGCAGATGCTCGGGCTGGCCCGTCGGCGCGCCGAATACGAGCACGTCACGAACGTGACCTTCGAGCAGGCCGACGCGCAGATCCACCCCTTTCCCGCCGAAACCTTCGACGTTGCCGTCAGCCGGCACGGGGTGATGTTCTTTGGCGATCCCCTCGCCGCCTTCACCAATCTCGCGCGCGCCCTGCGCCCCGCCGGGCGCATCGTCCTGCTGACCTGGCAGCCCTTCGAGCGCAACGAGTGGCTCCAGGCATTCTTCACCTGCCTGGCCGCCGGCCGGGAGATACCCGTCCCACCGTCGGACGCGCCGAGCCCGTTCGCCCTCAGCGACCCTGACCGGATCCGGTTGCTGCTGAACACTGCCGGGTTCTGCGACGTCCGGGTGGAGGGCCTCACCGAGCCCATGTACTTCGGTCCCGATCCCGACGAGGCCTTCCAATTCGTCTCCGCCCAGCACGCCGGACTGGTACGCGACCTCGACCCGGACGCCAAAGGCCGCGCGCTCGACGCTCTGCGAGCTGACCTGGCCGAGCACCACACCACACGCGGCGTCCGGTACGACTCGGCCGCCTGGCTCATCCAGGCCCGCCGGGACTGAAAGACATCGGCTCCTCAGGACAGGACTGAACAGAAGCATTCTTGACGCAGGATGGCGAATATCCGCGACGTGCTGCACGCCAAGGCGCAGCGCGCCTTGGCGTGTTGTCGGGGCATGCTGCCGGGGGACGGAGAATTCCACGACGACGCCGAGGGCAGCAGGAGATAGCGTACCTGGGTCGTCGCCGCGGGATTCTTCTCGTGATACCGAGGGTTTACCGAATGATCCCTATGTCGCTGACCCGCGGTAGGCGACCGGGCCCTCTCCGGGGAACTGCGCCGCGCCCTGGAACAACGCGCCGTCGTTGAAGAACGTGATGCTGCCCTTGCCCTGGGGGCCCGACCAGGTTACCTGGGTCCCGGTCTCCGGCCGGCCCGACGAGGGCACAACCTGGTTCCGGTTGCCGATGACGATCTGCAGGTCGGCGTCCTTGTGCCATTCCGCCCCTGGGCCGCCCCACTGGATCTCAGTGTGATAAACAGACATGCGTCTTCCCATTCTGCCGGCGTGGCCCGGCGGGCCGCGCTTCAACGGGAACAGCGGATACCGTGAATTCTGTTCACCCGAGGTCAACCGACCCGGACCGGCCGGTCCACTGGCGCCAAGACATGGATCCCCCGGACGGGAAGTCGACTGTTAACACGTCGAGCGAACCTCCGCGGGTCCCATCGTAACGACCCTGATACCCCGACGACAACGCCTTTGCAAAACAAAATCAGCTTCGCAGGTCTATGAAAATTATGCTGAATATGCGGCTTTAGTTCCCTTTTGGTACGCGGTGCGATTGTCAGGCATCAATTAATGTGGACCCGCTACCAAGCCGAACACCATTTGTCGAGGAACTAGCCGGCGAGGACGCGCTCGCCTCTCTGGCCCGGGGCTTGGGTCCGTGTCACCAAGGTCGGTCGCCAGGAGGTGGTCGCCGGCCAGGGGCCAAGGCGGAGGGTCGGCTCGGTGTGTGGGAGGGGGACTTCGGGCCGCTTTTGAGGGGCTCCGCGTCCGATTTGTACCTATCAAAGCGGCCCGCGGCAGCTCAGGCACGCGCGGCCGGCGGCGGCTGGTGGCTGGGGGTGATGTCGGGCGGGTGAGAGGTGCGCGCAGGCCCGCGTCTCGGCCGGGGTGGGAGCGGTGTGACCGTCGTGGTCTCGCGGCGGGGGCATGGCGATCACCGTTCGGCGGATCGGGGTGTTCTCGGGTCAGGTGTCGGCCGTGGGGCCGCTGTAGGTAGATCGGCGAGCAGGCGAGCAGGCGAGCCGCGGGACACCGGCCCGCTCCCGCCGGTCCCGCAAACTAGTACAGAACGATCGAGAGAGACCACCATCTGTGGCTGATCCACTGCGGGGCGATATCCGCCACGCCGCCTGGTGGCCGGGTGGACCGTGGTAGCGTCCGGCGCCGCCAACAGCCACGAGAGGGACATTGTGGATGAACGAGAGGTTAGATGAACGAGGGGTTGCATGAACGAGGGGTTGGCATGACTGAGGGGTTGGCATGACTGAGAGGTTGTATGAACTAGAGGTTGGCATGACTGAGGGGTTGTGTGAACTAGGGGTTGGCATGACCGGGGGGCCCGTATGAACGAGATCGTCGGCCTGGTCCGGCCCGAGATCTACGCGATGAAGCCGTACAGCTCGGCGCGGACCGAGGGAAAGACGGACGCGCGGATCTATCTCGACGCGAACGAGAACCCCTACCCGCCCTACCCAGCCACCGACGACCTCGTCGGCTACAACCGCTACCCCGAGCCCCAGCCGCGTGCCCTGCTCGACCGGTTCGCCGAGGTCTACGGCGTGCCCCGCGAGCGGCTGTTCCTCTCCCGCGGCGCGGACGAGGCGATCGACCTGCTGGTGCGCGCGTTCTGCCGGGCCCGCGAGGACGCGATCCTCATCACCCCGCCGACGTTCGTGATGTACGAGACCGCGGCGCGGATCCAGGACGTGGCCGTCCGCGAGGTGCCCCTCGCCCGGGCGTCGGAGAGCTACGAGCTCGACGTCGACGCCGTGCTCGCCGCGCAGGTGGCGAATCCGGGCACGAAGCTGGTCTTCGCCTGCTCGCCGAACAACCCGACCGGCAACCTGCTGCGCCGCGCCGATGTGCTGCGCTTGGCAGGGGAGCTGTTCGGGCGCGCGCTGCTCGTCGTCGACGAGCTGTACCTGGAGTACTCCGGGCAGCCCTCGCTCGCCGTGGAGATCGACGCGCACCCCAACCTGGTGGTGGTGCGCTCGGTGTCGAAGGAGTTCAGCCTCGCCGGGGAACGGGTCGGCGTCACCGTCGCCCACCCGGAGGTCGTCGCGGTGCTCGGGCGGATCATGGCGCCGTACTCGCTGTCGGTGTCGGCGATCCGCACCGTGGCGGCGGCGATGTCACCGCTCGGCGTCGAGTACGGCCGGGCGAACATCGCGCGGATCGTCGCCGAACGCGATCGGGTCCGCGCCCAGCTCGCCGCCTCCCCGGCCGTCACGCACGTCTTCCCGAGCGACGCGAACTTCCTGCTCGTCGAGACCGACGACGGCGCCGCCCTGACCGCGCTGATGGCGGAACACGGCATCAAGATCCGCGATCGCGGCGCCGTCCTCCCGGGCGCCGTGCGAATCTCGATCGGCACACCCCAGGAGAACGACGAGATGCTCAAGGTCCTCGCCGAGTACGAACGGCGCTGATCAGCGGGCGGCCTGCCGCATCGCCCGGCCGACCAGCCACGGGTAGACGCGGGGAAGCAGGCGGACGGCGACGTCGACGACCCGGGCGTCGCCGCCGACGAGGATGCGCGGCCGGTTCGCCTCCACCCCGCGCAGGATGATCTCGGCGGCCCGGTCCGGGGACAGCCGCAGCGCCCGCTCGTTGTACACGCGGATCTGCTCCCGGTACTCCGCGGTGACGACCCGCCCGATGCGTTCGGCCTCGGCGAGCGTCGCCGTGGCAATGTTGGTCTTCACCCCGCCGGGGTGCACGACGCAGACCCGCACCGGATGCCCGGCCGCGACCATCTCCATCCGCAGCGCCTCGGTGAAGCCGCGCACGCCGAACTTCGACGTCGAGTAGGCGCCGAGCTCGGCCTGGGCCATCAGGCCGTTGAGGCTGCTGATGTTGACCAGGTGGCCGGCCCCGGAGTCGATCAGGTGGGGCAGGAACGCCTTGGTCGTGTGCAGCACGCCCCACAGGTTCACGGCGAGGACCCGTTCGAACACGGCCCACTCGGCGTCGAGGATGTTCACGCCGCCGCCGGCGATGCCGGCGTTGTTGTAGAGCTGGTGCACGGTGCCGTAGTGCTTCTCGACCTCCGCCGCGAACGAGACGACGGCGGCGCGGTCGCCGACGTCCACCTGCCAGGTGTGCGCCTCGACGCCGAGAGCGCCGGCGCGCCGCGCGGTCTCGCCGAGACCGCCAGGGTCGATGTCGGCGAGCGCGAGGCGCGCGCCGCGCCGGGCGAGGCCGAGGGCGAGGGCCCGCCCGATCCCCGACGCGGCGCCGGTGACGACGGCGACCTTGGCGTGCACGGTGGTGACGATGACTGCCCTCCGATGGCCTCGGCCCTTCTCTGAGCACGCGCCGTCGCGGACGCGGCCCCGGGAATCGGTCACTCTGCCGTGCCGGCGCCGCACCTGCCGCAGCAGGGTCACCATACGGGGCCGTTTAGTGCCGGTTGGAGACCGTCGCCGAGGGTGCGGGTACTGATGTCCGGCGAAGGGTCGAGCCCGCCCTCGTCAGGCTCGTGAGGGCGGGCGCTGCGCGTTCGCGCCCTCGGCGCTGAACAGGGCGCCGAGGGCGGCCAGGGCGCCGGGCACGGGCCGATAGTAGGCCCAGACGCCGCGCTTGTCGCGGCTGATGAGGCCGGCGTCGACGAGGACCTTCAGGTGGTGGCTGACCGTCGGCTGGGTGAGCCCGAGTGGTTCGGTGAGCTCGCAGACACACGCCTCGTCCCCGCCGCGGGCGCAGATCATCGACAGCAGCCGCAGCCGGGTGGGGACGGCGATGGCCTTGAGCACGACGGCGAGGCGCTCGGCGTCCTCGGCGGACAGCGGCGCCGCGGCCAGCGGCACGCAGCACGCGTCGAGCACCCCGCTCAGGTCACCGCCGGCCTCCGCCGCGCGGCCCGCAGGCGCCGCGACCGAAAAAGTCACCAATGTCGTCGCCATGGCATCCAGCATGCCACGGGGAATTCACGACCGTCGATGTCAGCTCTGCTCCCGCTGGACGTCGTCGCGCTGGACGTCGTCGCGCTGGACGTCGTCGCGCTGGACGTCGTCCTGATGGACGTCGTCCTGATGGACGTCGTCCTGATGGACGTCGTCCTGATAGACGTCGGGAATGCCGTCATGATCGAGGTCGAGCGCCTCTGTCTCCCACAGCCGGCGGTAGGTTCGGTTGCGCAGCCGCAGGCCGACGCCGGCCAGCAGCGCGGCGAGCGCCGAACCGGTCAGTACGGCGATCTTGATGTGGTCGTCGCGGGCGCTGCCGGTGCCGAAGGCCAGTTCGCCGATGAGCAGGGACACGGTGAACCCGATCCCGCCCAGCACGCCGAGCCCGAGCACGTCGACCCAGGCCAGACCCTCGGCGAGGGTGGCGCGGGTGAAGCGGGCCAGCAGCCAGGTGGCGGCCACGATGCCCAGCGGTTTGCCGATGACGAGACCGAGCGCGACCCCGAGCGCGGCCCGGTCGCTCAGCGCGTCGTCCAGGCCGTGTAGGCCGCCGACGGTCACCCCGGCGGAGAAGAACGCGAACACCGGCACCGCCACCCCGGCGGAGATCGGCCGAAAGCGGTGCTCGAAGTGCTCGGCCAGCCCTGGTCCCGCGTCCGGCCCGCCGGCTCGTTCACTGCGCCGCACCGGCACGGCGAAACCGAGCAGCACCCCGGCGACGGTGGCATGCACCCCGCAGGCGTGGACCAGCGTCCAGGTGGCGACGGCCAGCGGCAGCAGCAGCCACCACGAGCGCACCCGGCGCCGCACCAGCAGGGTGAACAGCGCCAGCGGCACGAGCGCGCCCAGCAGCGGGGCGATCGAGAGATGGCTGGTGTAGACGACGGCGATCAGGACGATCGCGATCAGGTCGTCGACGACGGCGAGGGTCAGCAGGAAGGCCCGCATCCCCGCGGGCAGGTGGCGGCCGATGACCGCCAGGACGGCGAGGGCGAACGCGATGTCGGTGGCCGTCGGGATCGCCCAGCCGTGCCCGCCGTCGCCGCCGAGATTGACCAGCGTGTAGAGCACGGCCGGGACGAGGACGCCGCCGACGGCGGCGAGGACCGGGACCGCGGCGCGGCGCGGGTCACGCAGGTCCCCGGCGACGAACTCGCGTTTGAGTTCCAGCCCGGCGACGAAAAAGAAGATCGCCAGCAGGCCGTCGGCGGCCCACTGGGAGAGGGTGAGGTCCAGGTGCGCCCACGACGGACCGAGCCGGTAGGTCAGCAGCGCATGGTAGGAACTCGACCACGGCGAATTCGCCCACCCGAGCGCCAGCACGGCGGCGGCGAGCAGCAGCACGCCACCGGTGGTCTCCCTGCGCAGGATCGCGGCGATCCGCTGCGTCTCGGGCCATGAGCTGCGGTCGAACAGCCGTAGGCGCCGGGGCTGGGTTCTGCTCACCAGGGTGGCTCCTGTCCGCGGGGTCGGGTCAGACACTGCCGACCAGACTTCCCGGCGCACCAGCGTCAGCATAGCTGGATTTAGGGTCAGCCGGCGACCCGGGACGGGGGTAGACCCCACCCTGGATAGTGCCGTCCGCATTACTGTCAGCCGCCGCGCCCGCCGATATAACAATCTCATGAGTGGTTGGGCGCAGTATCCGGGGAATGCGGTGGGACCGGCATCGGCGCCGGTCGTCGAGCTACAGGGCGTCAGTCGTGCCTATGGTCACCGTCAGACGGAGGTACGGGCGCTCTGGACGCCGTGTTCTCGGCTGGTTCGTGGACGGCGGTGATGGGCCCGTCGGGCTCCGGGAAATCGACGCTGCTGCACTGCGCGGCCGGCCTGGAGAAAGTCACCGGCGGCCAGGTCGTGATTGCCGGGAAGGACATCACCAACGCCTCCGACGCGGAGTTGACGGAATTCCGCCGCGGCTCGGTCGGATTTGTCTTCCAGAGTTTCAACCTGATCGGTTCCCTGACGGCGGAGCAGAACGTCGCCATGCCGCTGCGCCTGGCCGGGCGGCGGCCGGGGCGCCGGGTCGTCCGCGATGCCCTGGCCGCCGTCGGCCTCGCCGACCGGTCCCGGCACCGCCCGCGGGAACTCTCCGGCGGCCAGCAGCAGCGCGTCGCGATCGCCCGGGCGATGGTGACCCGTCCGGCCGTGCTGTTCGCCGACGAGCCGACGGGCGCGCTGGACAGCCGCTCCGCCCGCGGCGTCCTGGACCTGCTGCGTTCCATGGTCGACGACGAGGGCCAGGCGATCGTCATGGTCACCCACGACCCTGCCGCCGCGGCCGCCGCCGACCGGGTGCTGTTCCTGCGCGATGGCCGGCTCGTCGACGGCCTCGACCGGCCCTCGGCCCGCGAGGTCGCCGAGCTGCTGGCGAGCTGGGAGGCCTGAGCCCGCGCCGCCCGTGACCCCCGCGCCGCCCGTCACCCCCCCGCCCCCGCCGCTGCCCGCCCCGTCCGGCGAGAAAGGCTCAAAGTTCCATGTTGCGCATGTCCTGGAGCACGTTCCGTGACCGGTGGCAGGTGTTCGTCGGCGCGATCGTCACGGTCGCTCTCGGCGTCGCCCTCGTCCAGTCCTCGCTGCTCACCCTGATCGCGGTGGCGACCGCGAAGGTCCCCGCCGGCCTGTCGGCGACGCGGGCCCAGGCTCAGCGCGACGGCTACGATGCCGCGGACGCGCTGCTCGGCATGACGCTCGGCGTGGCGACGTTCATCGCCGGCTTCATCGTCAGTTCGACGTTCGCGTTCACGGTCGCCCAGCGCCGGCGCGAACTCGCTCTGCTGCGTCTCGTCGGGGCCAGCCGGCGCCAACTGCGCACGCTGCTGTTCGGTGAGGCGCTGCTGCTCGGCCTCGTCGGGTCCGGCATCGGCGTGCTCGCCGGGCGTCCGATGATGACTTTCCAGGTGTGGCTGCTCGGTCGCCTCGGCCTGGTCCCGGATGGCTTCACCAGCGGCTGGCAGAGCTGGGTGATCTTCGTGTCGGTCGGCACGGGAGTGGTCATCTCGGTGTTCGGGGTGTTCGTCGCCTCCGCCCGCGCGGGTCGGGTCCGGCCGTTGGAGGCGCTGCGCGAGGCGGGCGGGGACACCCACCTCATGACGGTCTCGCGGTGGGTGCTGGGCTGCGTGTTCCTCGCCGGCGGTGTCGCGATGCTCGTGCTCGTGCCGGCCGTCGGCGGCGACGCCGCCCTCGCGCTGGCGCAGTGCTCGTCGATGGTGCTGATCGTCGCCGTCGCCGCGGTCGCGCCGCTGCTCGTCCCGGCGGCGAGCTGGCTGCCGCGCCTCGTC
>NZ_JALKFU020000172.1 GCF_023242965.2 Frankia sp. AgKG'84/4 | reverse complement strand
GTGCTGCGCGACGGCCCGACCCCGCAGCGCCTGCGCGCCGCGCTGCCGGCCCTGCTGCTCATCGTCGCCGCCGGCACGCTGCGCAGCGGCCTGGGCGCCGCCCAGAACCTGGTGCGGACCAGGCTCGGCCCGCGGGTGGACCGGGTCTGCCTGGTGCGGCTGCTCGAACTCGCCAGCCGCACCTCGGTGATGGCCTTCGACGACCCCCGTTTCGTCGACGACCTCGACGCCGCCGAGCGCGGCGCCGCCAGCGGGCGCCAACTCGTCGACAACGCCGTCGACATGCTCACCTGCGCGGTGCGGATCGCCGCGGCGGGCGGCGTGCTCGGCGTGCTGCACCCGGTGCTGCTGCCGCTGCTCGTCCTGTCGATCGTGCCGGACGGGTGGGCGTCGATGCGCGCCGCCCGCCTCGCCCACACCTCCTGGCTGGCGCAGATCCGCCAGGTCCGGCGCCAGTACATGCTGCGCTGGCACCTGACCGCCCGCGACTGCGCGGCGGAGATCCGCTCGTTCGGCCTCGGGCCGTTCCTGGTCGAGGAGTACACCTCACTCGCCCGCGAACAGGAGGCCGAGCAGATCCGGGTCGGCCGCGGCCAGGCGAAGTACCGGCTGACCGGCGAGGCGGTGTCCGGGCTCGCGCTCGGCGTCGTCTACGGCACGCTCATCATGCTGCTCGATGCCGGCGTCATGCCCCTGGCCGCTGCCGGCACCGCCGTGCTGGCGATCCGCACCGGCCGCGGCGCGCTCACCACCGCGCTGAGCACCCTCAACGACGCGTACGAGAACTTCCTGTACTTCGGCGAGTACCGCGCCTGGATGGCCCGGGCCGAGGACCTGGTGCCGCCCGCGCCGGTGCGCTCGGCGCCGGTCTCGCCGGGGGTGGTCCGGGTCGAGGACGTGCGCTACACCTACCCGCGCACCGACACCCCGGCCCTGCGCGGCGTCACCGTCGAGCTGCGCCGCGGCGAGGTCGTCGCCCTCGTCGGCGTCAACGGCAGCGGCAAGTCCACCCTCGCCAAGATCATCGCCGGGTTGTACGAGCCGGACGACGGCACGGTGAGCTGGGACGGCGTCGACCTGACGACCGTCGACCCGGACAGCGTCCGCGACCGGGTCGCGGTGATCCCGCAGGACTACACGCAGTGGCCGATGTCGGCCCGGATGAACATCGCCGTCGGCCGGGTCGACCGGCTCGCCGCCGAGGGCCCCGACAGCGTCCTTGCGGCCGCGCGGGCCACCGGCGCCGACGAGGTGATCGCCGCGCTGCCTCACGCGTACGACACGTCCCTGGCCCGGCAGTACAACTCCGGCCACGACCTGTCCGGTGGCCAGTGGCAGCGGATCGCCTGCGCCCGGGCCGTCTACCGCGACGCGCCGCTGATCGTCGCCGACGAGCCCTCGGCCGCCCTCGACGCCCGTGCCGAGCAGAGCCTGTTCGCCCTGATCCGCGACCTGGGCCGCGAACGCACGGTGCTGCTCATCACCCACCGCCTCGCCAGCGTCCGCACGGCCGACCGCATCTACGTCCTCGACGCCGGCACGGTCATTGACCAGGGTGACCACCACGACCTGATGTCCCGCCCCGGCCTGTACCGCGAACTGTTCATCCTCCAGGCCAGCCAGTACGTCGACACCGACCCGACCGACCTCGTACCGCTCTCAGGGTTCTGACCTGCATCTTTTTGGTGATCGGGCCGTACCCGGGTTGCATATTCCGCGCGGCTCGGCCGGGGCGGTAAGAACAGCTCGACGGGTCTGTCAGCTGTGTCGGACCTCCGTCTTCACCCGGTCGCGAGGGGAGGTCGATGTACGGGAGCCGGGCGATGCGCTCAGCGCAGCAGGCCGAGGTAGCGCGAGAGGGTGTGCTCGACCTGGGCCATGTCGTCGCGGGAGAGGTAGTCCACGAGTTCACCCGTGACATAGGAGCTGTCGATGGTGCGGATCTGGTCGATCAGGATCCTGGTCGACCGTCCCGTAATGATTACCTCTGGTCTGAAGGTGGACGCCTGCGCGCTGGTCGACGTGGGCACAATCGTGACCGTGGACCACGCGTTCTGCTCCATGCTCAGGACGAGGCCGAGTCGACGTCCCCGCTGTTCATGCCCGCGCTTGGCGTCGCCGAGGTCCACCGGGTATACGGCGCCGCGGATCACGGGTGGTCCTGGGACCTGGCTGGTACCGCGAGGTTCGTACCTGTGATCACGATGTTGCCGTTGGTGTCGTACTCCCACGCATCGGGCTCGGCGGACAGGTCCTCATTCCGCAGCCGGTGCATGTCCTCGCGGGCACGCACCTCCCACGCCTCCCGGTCCAGCAGTCGCAGAGCGCGCCGGATGACGTCACTGGTCTTCTCGTCCTGGCGGCGGTTGGCCTCAACGATCCGGAGGTCCTCTTCGGTGGGGCGGAATCCGACACTCATGACTCCACTGTACAACAAACGTACAACATCTGAGGAGGTCAGTGGACGCGCAGGGCAGGGGCATGTGTATCCCGGGGCTGGTACCGCCCGGCGACGCGTGGCCAGGGCACTGATCCGTTCCGCCCCGGCCGTGGGACCTGCCCGAGTCGGCCGTGTTGTCCCGCGAGATCCGTGTCCGGCTGCGGGCCGCGCTCGGCGCGCTACCCCCGCGGCAGCGCGCTGTCGTGCACCTGCGTGATGTGGAGGGTCTCGACGCGGCCGAGGTCTGCGCGCTGCTCGACATCGCGCCAGGCAACCAGCGCGTGCTGCTGCACCGCGGGCGGGCCAGGCTGCGTCAGGTTCTGGAGGACTACAGGGACGAGGAATCAGCGTGACCGGCGGTCTGGAGATCAACTGCGCCGAGCTCGTCGAGATCGTCACCGACTATCTGGACGGCGCACTCGACGCGAACACCCATCGCCGCTTCATCGAGCATCTCGACCTGTGCGACCCGGAGCGCCTTTGGCAGAACGCCTGGGACGCCTTGTCTGATCCGGATCGTTACCGAGTAGCGGGCGGAGTCGGCCGGGGTGCCGCCCGAAGCGCAGGGGCGGCATCGCCCGATACCGGCGGCGACGATCTTGCCTACACCACGGTGATGACGATTCTCAACCGGCAGCACGTCAAGGGGGAGGTGACCCGGGTGGCCCTGGGGCGTACATATCTGTATCAGCCAGCGCAGAACACGGCCCAGTTGACGGCGCGGCGGATGCGGGGGCAGCTGGAGCAGGTCGACGACACGAGTGGGGCGCTGGCCCGGTTTGTCGACACCCCGGACGCCGCGCAGGAGCAGGTGCTTCGGGATCTGCTGAGCTGGCCTCGACCGGAGGGCTGAGCAGTGTGCCTCGCCGTGTGCCTCGCCGGCGCGGCGGCCCTGGCGTTGCTGGTGGTGACGTCTACCGGACTACGTCGCTTCCGGCGCAGCACCCAGACAAACCCCGCATAGCCCCCTTCCGGGGGGCCACCCCGGGCAGGCGGACACCCCCACCGCCCTACCCCAGTCTGCGCCCACACCCCCAAACCAATGTGCGACAGGCTCGTCTACCAGCAGAAACAGGCCAGAGATGTGGAAGAGACTCGTATGTGCAACCCGGGGGCGGTACCGATCGTGTCGGTACCGCCATCAGGCCTCCGACCAGCATCTTCTTGATATTCAGGAAGCACTACGGCATCCCGCGCGACGAGGACATCGCTGCTCCGCTGCACAACGACTGAACGACCCCCGAAACACACCTTCGCCGGCCTCCGCTCGCGCTTCGCTGCCACCCGGCGATATCAACGTGCTGCTGCTCTGGCTCGCTTTCGTGTCTACCCGTCCGCAGTCCGGACGATCGCCTCGGAGGACTGCGAACCTCTTGTACGAACCGGCGAAATGCCGAGGTCACCGGGCCATCCGCATCATTGGCCAGGCAGGGACCGGCGGCTGCACATGGTGTCGACATGGTCCCGCCTGAAGGTGGGAGTGCGGGTAGCGAAAGCGGGTGGCGAGCTCTATCGTCATGGCTCCTCCTAATCTATCCGAGAGTGGCGTTCAGGCTGCCGGGTGATCGAGGACGGAACTGTTGGATGGGTACAGGAGGTGGTCATGCGCAGAGGGGTGCGGGTTTCCGCGCTGGTGCTGCTCTTAGCGGCACTGGCGTTCGGGGGTACGCCAAGGGCGGAGCCCGGCGCCGAGGCGGCGAATCGTCCTGAGGCCAGCCTGAACGTGAAACCGGTCAGTCTGGTTTCCGGGCTGCCGGCCGGCCTTCAGTGCACAAGAGCCCAAGATCATGGTCCGAACCGAACAAACGTACTGCCCTCGCTGTCCCAGGGCTGCTGGTATCCGACCGGCGTCAAGGACGTGTCGCCCTCGATCCAGATCTCGCGTACGGGGGTGCTTTTCATTGCCCGTGCGACGGGCGGCGTCCTGCGGTCGATCGACAGCGGCCGTCACTGGACGTCGGTACCCGTCCCGGATCTGGCCAACGGTGACAGCCACTCCGTGGGCGTGCACGGCTTCGTGCACATCGACACGCGGACCGACCGGCTCTACTACCTGACCAGCATGGCCGCCGCCTCCTGCGGTGGGACGTCCGGGTCGGTGGTGTCCTGGAGTGACAACCTCGGGGCCACCTGGACCGGCAGGACCATTGCCTGCGACACCTACGACTGGGGCAAGATCGTCACGGGGCCGGCTCCGCGGGGAAACCTGTACCCGAGCGCGATCTACTTTCTCGGCGTGGGGATCCACCAGGTGGGTGGGCAGCGCTTTGTCTATCGCTCGCTGGACGGCGGTGTGACGTTCCAGCGGATGGACAGGATCGCTTCGGCCACAACCGAGGGTGGCATCGGCGTGACGGCCGCGGACGGGACCATCTACTTCGACTATCCCGAGTTCACCGGCTTCGACCCCACCCGTTTCCAGAACACGACCTACCCGTGGATACCCGAGAACAAGTGCCGCCAGATGATCGCCGTGTCCCAGGACTACGGGGTGACCTGGCGGCAGCAGCCGGTACCGGGGAGTCTGGCCTGCGGTGAGCTGTCCGGAGCGCAGCGGGTGGCCGTCGACCAGGCCGGGACGGTCTACACGGTCTGGGTCGATGACACCGACACCCAGGTGCACATGTCCCTGTCCCGCGACCACGCACGCACGTGGACCACGCCGATCAACGTCACGGCGCCGGGAACGACGTTCTCACTGGCGAACTCGAACATCGTCGCCGGCGAGGCGGGCCACATCGCGATCGCCGGGCTGCAGATGACCGTGCCGACGCGGCCGACCAGCCCTCCCAACTTCCCCGGGCTCTACTACGGCCCCGCCCATGCGATCGTCACCCAGTCCTGGAACGCCACCGCGGTCAGGCCCCGCTTCACCACGGTCGACCTCGACCGCACCGGTGACCTCACCGTCGGCGACGGGAAGCTGGGCAACGAGGTGAACGCGTCCCTCGCCATGTCGTCCTTCGGTGTCGGTTGGGCGGTGTTCTCCCGCGGAACCAACGGCCCGATGGATCCGGGTGACATCGACGCGGTCCGGTTCTTCCCGCGCTGATCCAGGACCGCTTCGACGACAACACGCTGATCCAAGGAGTAAAAGGTGCTTCAACGGAGACGTATCGGGGCGGTGGCAACAGGACTGGCTCTGATGATGGCCACCACGGCGGCCTGCGCGACCGGAAGCGATCGCAACGTCGCCACGGGCGCGACCAGCACCCCCGCCGCGACGAACGTCGCATTAAGCCCACATGTCACTCAGCATCAGTTTCACGCCGGCGAATCATTCACATATTTCTATGATTCGACGGGTGCCACTTATGCGACACAGCAGGCGGCGGACGGTCAGGTCCCCCGGGTGACGGACCTGCAGAAGGTCGCGGAGATACGGGCCCTGGTCCGCATCTCCATCCTGTCCCAGGCGGGCAGGCTCGCGAAAAAATTCGAGCTGCTTGACACCCGCTACCGGGAGGTCGGCAAGGACGACACGCAGAGCGGTCGGCCGCCGGTCGCCTTCAGGACAATCCAGAGCCTGGTGCCCGGATTTCCGGCGGACTTCAGCTACACGTACCCGGTCGGCGGTGACAACGACGTCGCGCGGAACCTGAACGTCGTGTTCAAGGACCACCCGGATCCCCGCCTGTTCCAGCTCGTCGACATCTTCACCTGGCTCGGGGCGCCCGCCGGTATTCCGAGCACGCTGGGAGTGGGCCAGGTCATCATCAAGCCCCCGGTCGACGTCAATCTTTTCGGCGTGACCTTCCACAACAACAGCAGCGTGGTGAGCTTCGACCGCGTGGACCATGCGGACGGTGTGGATCAGGCCTACTTCAAGAACCAGACTCCTGGAAACTACTTCGAGGCTCTCGGCACCGACACGAACGTCCAGTCGACGTTCCATGTTCCGCTGACCGGGTCCGCGACCGGTCTGGTGTCCAACGGTGAGCTTCAGGAGTTGGCGTACCAGGGTGGGCGGGGAGGTACTCCCCGGACCGCCACGCAGCGACAGGTCTCGTTCGTGCTGCAGACCCTTGGTACGCGCAGCGCCGTCGATGCCTACACGTTCGATCTGAAGCCGAGGACCGCTTCGTAGGGCGCGGCTGCCGCCGACAGCGGCGTCCCGTCGACAGCTGAGTCGGGAGTCAGACCGACAGGTGAGAGTTCATGGCGCGGGCCTGCTCGCCGAGTTCCGGCAACTCCACGACCCTGATTCCGGCCTCGGCGAGCAGTTCGTAGCCCTGGCAGTCCGCGACGAAGAGGCTGGGTTCGCGCCAGGCGATGACCACTCGCGGGATCTTCGCCTCGAGGATGAGCTGTGTGCAGGTCCGGGGCCGGGACTTGCGCTGAGAGCAGGGTTCGAGGGTGCTGTAGATCGTGGCGGTGGCGAGCCGCGGGTCGTCGGCAGCGATCTTCGCGAGCGCGGACTCCTCCGCGTGCACGGCGTTGTCGACCTCGCGGGAGAACCCGAAGGCGATCTCCTCGTCGTTCTCATCGACGATCACGGCGCCGACGGAGTAGGCACTGGTGGCGGGTGGGCAGCGGTAGGCGAGTTCGATCGCCCGGGTCATCCAACGGTGGTCGTCGAGCTGGGGCATGGAGCGACTCGTCCTTCCCTGGGGCAGCGTGCCATTCGGCGACGGCGTCCTGTAGCGACGGCAGACTGGTCATGATGTCGTCGGAAGATGGATATCGGCGTGCGTTGTGCTGTGGGCTGGGGGTAGTGTCCCGCGCCGTGAGCTTGGACCGGTGGGAGCGGCGGTACGCCGCGCGTGCGCAGGGGATGGTCGCGTCCGAGGTCCGGGCCCTGTTCGCGGTCGCATCGCGCCCGGAGATCGTGTCGTTGGCGGGGGGCATGCCGGATGTCGCGGCGCTGCCGATGGACGTGATGGCGGCGACGATGTCGGATCTCGTGGCCGGGCAGGGGCCGACGGCGTTGCAGTACGGCTCCGCGCAGGGTGATCCCGGGTTGCGGGAGGCGCTGTGCGCGGTGATGGCGATGGAGGGCATCACCGCGGAGCCGGACAATGTGGTTGTCACGGTCGGGTCGCAGCAGGCGCTGGACCTGTTGGCGCGGATCTTCGTGGATCCCGGGGACGTGGTCCTCACCGAATCGCCGACGTACGTGACGGCGATCGCCACGTTCCGCGCGTGCCAGGCGGACCTGGTGTCGGTGGCGATGGATGACGACGGGCTGATCCCGGCGGCGCTGGCGCAGACGATCGCCCGGCTGGCCGCCGCCGGCCGCTGTCCGAAGCTGCTGTACACGGTGCCGACGTTCCAGAACCCGGCCGGGGTGACGCTCGCGGCCGAGCGGCGCGGGGCGGTGGTGGAGATCTGCCAGCGCGCCGGGGTCCTCATCGTCGAGGACAACCCGTACGGGCTGCTGGGGTTCGAGGGCGGGCCGATGCGCCCGCTGCGCGCCGACGCCCCCGAGGACGCGGTCGTCTACCTCGGGTCGATGTCGAAGACCCTGGCGCCGGGGCTGCGGGTCGGGTGGGCGCTGGCCCCGCCCGCGGTGAAGGACAAACTCGTGCTCGCCGCCGAGTCCGCGATGCTGTCCCACAGCGTCTTCGCGCAGCTCGTCGTGCAGCGTTACCTGAGCACCCAGCCGTGGGCGGATCAGCTCAAGGGGCTGCGGGTGATGTACCGGGCGCGTCGCGACGCGATGCTCGACGCGTTGGCCGTCGCGATGCCGGCGGGTGCCACGTGGACCCGGCCGGCGGGCGGGTTCTTCGTCTGGGTCACCCTGCCCGACGGGGTCGATACCCGGGCGATGCTGCCCCGCGCGATCGCCGCCCGCGTCGCCTACGTCCCCGGTATCGGATTCCACCCGGACGGCCAGGGCGCGAACACGATGCGACTGTCCTACTGTTTCCCACCGCCCGATCGGGTCGCGGAGGGCGTGCACCGGCTCGGCCGGGTACTGCGCCGCGAGCTCGCGCTGCTCGACATGTTCGGCCGGCCGGCGTCGCCGGCCTGACCCCAGGGTTTTCTGTGGAGGACACGATGACGGATCTGGGTCGGGTGCTCGTGCTCGCCGGCGGGCTGTCCGCCGAACGCGAGGTCTCTCTGCAGTCGGGCGCGCGCCTGCGTGACGCGCTGGTCCGCGCCGGCGTGGACGTGCACCTGCGGGACGTCGACGCCGGCCTGCTCGGCGGGCTCGCCGCCGAGCCACCGGCGGTCGTCTGGCCGGTGCTGCACGGCGTGTCCGGGGAGGACGGGACGCTGCAGGAGGTCCTCGAGATGTTCGGGGTGCCGTACGTGGGCGGGGTGCCCGCGGGTTGCCGCGCCGCGTTCGACAAGCCCACCGCGAAGGCCCTGCTCGCCTCGGCCGGCGTGCGCACACCGGCGTCGGTGTGCCTGCCCCGGGACGCGTTCGCCGATCTCGGTGCCGGCGCGCTCGTCGAGCGGATCGTGGCCCGCCTCGGGCTGCCGCTGGTGGTCAAGCCCCGCGCGGGTGGCAGCGCGATGGGTGTCAGCGTCGTCCGCGACGCGGCCGACCTCCCGGCCGCGCTGATGGCCGCGACCGGCTATCACGACTGGATCCTCGTCGAACAGGCCATCACCGGCGACGAGATCACCGTGGGCGTCGTCGACCTCGACGGCGCACCGGTCGCGCTGCCCGCCGTTGGGATCGCCCCGCACGGCGGCGCCTACGACTACGCCGCCCGCTACACCGCGGGCGGCGCCACGTTCACCACGCCCGCCGATCTCGCCCCGGCCGTCTCCGACGTGGCCGGCCAGGTCGCGCTCACCGCCCACCGGCTGCTGGGCCTGCGCGACCTCTCCCGCACCGACATGATCGTCGACGGGGACGGGGTGGTCTGGTACCTGGAGACGAACGTCGCGCCCGGCCAGACGGCGACCAGCACCTGGCTGCGAACTCGCCGGCCGGATCGCCGCGATCGCGCCCGTCTCCGGCGCCCTCGACACCGTCACGTGCACGCCGAG
>NZ_JALKFU020000171.1 GCF_023242965.2 Frankia sp. AgKG'84/4 | reverse complement strand
GGTCCGCGGTGGCCGGCGGCGGGCGCCGTGGCGCCGGCCGCGGCCTTGTCGAGCGCGGCGAGCACGACCGCAAGGCCGCCGGAGTGGCGCGCGGCCCGGCCCCCGGCCCGCGGCGCGGCACGGGATAGCCTGACGACGTGGTTTATGCCGCCATCCCCAGTCCGTCCCAGGGAGTAGTGCATCTGGGGCCGGTGCCGCTGCGCGCCTACGCCCTGATGATCATCATTGGGATCGTGGTCGCCGTCGTGGTCACCGGGCGGCGGCTGCGCGCCCGGGGCATCGATCCCGAGATCGCGAGCGAGGTCGCCTTCTGGGCGGTGCCGTTCGGCATCGTGGGCGCCCGGATCTACCATGTCATCAGCACCCCGGACGCCTACTTCGGCGCGCACGGGCACGTGGCGGACGTCCTGAAGATCTGGAACGGCGGCCTCGGCATCTGGGGGGCGATCGCCGGCGGCGCGATCGGCGCCCTGATCGCGGCGCGCCGGGTCGGCGTCAGCTTGGCGCTGTTCGCCGACGCGGCGGCGCCCGGGATCGTCCTGGCGCAGGCCGTCGGCCGCTGGGGCAACTGGTTCAATCAGGAGCTCTACGGGCGTCCCACCACCCTGCCGTGGGCCCTGAAGATCGATGTGGAGCATCGGACCGATCCGGCCGTGGGGCTCTACCACCCGACCTTCCTGTACGAGTTCCTCTGGAATCTCCTCGTCGCCGGCATCCTGTTCTATGTGGATCGGCGTCATCGGCTCGGTCGCGGCCGGCTGTTCGCCCTCTATGTGGCGCTCTACACCTTCGGCCGGCTGTGGATCGAGATGCTGCGGGTGGATACGGCGGACCACATCCTCGGTCTGCGGGTCAACATCTGGGTCTCCGCTGTGGTCTGCCTCGGGGCCGTGGTCGCGCTGCTGCTCATCCGCCGGCCGGTCGACCTGGACGTCTCCCCGGCCGAACAGCGGGAGCTGGGCCTGCACCGCGACCGCCGCGACCGCCGCGGCGCCGCGGGCGGTGACCAGCTCGACGCGGGCCACGCGGCACCCGAAACCGACGCGGACGACGACACCGGTCCCGGCCCTGGCGCGACCACCGGCGACCACGCGAACCCCGGTGACCACGTGAACCCTGGCGACCATGCGGATACCGGCGATCACGCCGGTGCCGGCGGCGACGCGACCACGGGCGGGCACCTGATCCGCGCGGAGGCCTCCGGTGCTGCCGCGGCCGCTCGTTCCGAGGCGCCGCCGGAGCGCTGACCCGTGCCTCGAGCGCGGTCGGCGCCGGTTTCCGGCACGCCTGTGGTCACGGGAATTCCCGCCGTAATACCGGCATGATGCCGGCTCAGGTCGGGAAGTGTGACGTTATACGGCTGTGACCTCGTGGACATATATGATCAAGGCGTATCGACGCGGCGCGTGGCACACTCGAATGAAGGCACCCGGGCCGCTGGGCCAGCGCCGTCGTGCCGCCGTTCCACCTCGGACAGCGTCGTCCGCTTCACCTTCAGCCCCTGAAGACGGACAGGACTTCGCCGGATGCCGAGTGCGCAAGGTCTCTACGACCCCACCTTCGAACACGATGGCTGCGGTGTCGGCTTCGTTGTCGACGTGCACGGCCGCCGCACCCACGAACTGGTCGATCATGGCCTGACCGTGCTGCGCAACCTCGACCATCGTGGCGCTTCCGGCAGCGATCCGGACACCGGCGACGGAGCCGGCATCCTGGTCCAGGTCCCGGACCTGTTTCTGCGGGACGTGGTCGATTTCGCGCTGCCCCCGGCGGGGCGCTACGCGGTGGGTATCGCGTTCCTCCCGCAGGTCGCGGGCGAGCGCGACGACGCGGTCCGGGTGATCAGCCGCATTGTCCGCCAGGAGGGCCTGCGGGTCCTCGGCTGGCGCGAGGTGCCGACGGTCAGCCACATCGTCGGGCACTCCGCCCGCGAGGTGGAGCCGCGGATGCGCCAGCTTTTCCTCACCGTCCCCGGCGAGGTGCCGGTGGGGTCCGCGGCGGCGGACGACGCCGAGTTCGACGTGGCCAACCTGGAGCGCCGCGCGTTCTGCGTGCGCAAGCGGGTCCGCCGGGAGACCGGCGTCTACATGTCGTCGCTGTCCTCGCGCACCCTGGTCTACAAGGGAATGCTGACCACCCACCAGCTCTCGGCCTACTTCCCGGACCTCGACGACCCGCGTTTCGCCAGCGCCATCGCGCTCGTGCACAGCCGGTTCTCCACGAACACCTTTCCGAGCTGGCCCCTGGCCCACCCGTACCGCTTCGTCGCGCACAACGGCGAGATCAACACCGTCCGCGGCAACCGCAACTGGATGCGCGCCCGGGAGGCGCTGCTGGCCAGTGACCTGATCCCCGGTGATCTGTCCCGGCTGTTCCCGATCTGCGCCGACGGCGCGAGTGACTCGGCGAGCTTCGACGAGGTGCTGGAGCTGCTGCATCTCGGCGGGCGCAGCCTGCCGCACGCGGTGCTGATGATGATCCCGGAGGCGTGGGAGAACCACGCCGAGATGGACCCGGCGCGCCGGGCGTTCTACGAGTTCCACTCGACGCTGATGGAGCCGTGGGACGGCCCGGCGTCGATCGCCTTCACCGACGGCACGATCATCGGCGCGGTCCTGGACCGCAACGGCCTGCGCCCGTCGCGGTACTGGGAGACCGACGACGGCCTGGTCGTGATGGCCTCCGAGGTCGGCGTGCTCGACATCCCGCCGCACCGGATCGTGCGCAAGGGCCGGCTGCAGCCGGGCCGGATGTTCCTCGTCGACACCGCCCAGGGCCGCATCGTCAGCGACGAGGAGATCAAGAACGAGCTGGCGACCGCCGCACCCTACGCGGAGTGGCTGCACGCCGGGCTGATCTCACTCGACGACCTGCCCGAGCGCGAGCACATCATCTACGGGCACTCCTCCGTCCTGCGCCGCCAGCAGGTCTTCGGCTACACCGAGGAGGAGCTGCGTATCCTCGTCGCGCCGATGGCCCAGGCCGGCGCGGAGCCGATCGGCTCGATGGGCACGGACACGCCCGTCGCGGTCCTCTCGACCCGGCCCCGCCTGCTGTTCGACTACTTCACCCAGTTGTTCGCGCAGGTCACCAACCCGCCGCTGGATGCGATCCGGGAGGAGCTGGTCACCAGCCTCGGGCGGCACCTCGGCCCGGAGGGCAACCTGCTCGCGCCGTCCCCGGCGTCGTGCCGGATGGTGCACCTGCCCTTCCCGGTGATCAGCAGCGTCCAGCTCGCGAAGATCATCGGAATCAACGACGACGGTGACATGCCGGGCTTCGCCTCGGTGACCGTCAGCGGCCTCTACGACGTCGACGGCGGGGGAGCGGCGCTCGCGGCCCGGCTGGTGGAGATCTGTGAAGGGGTCAGCGAGGCCATCGCCGACGGCGCACGCGTCGTCGTTCTCTCCGACCGCGACTCCGACGAGCGCAAGGCGCCGATCCCGTCGCTGCTGCTCACCGCGGCGGTGCACCACCATCTGATCCGGGAGCGGACCCGCACGAAGGTCGGGCTCATCGTCGAGTGCGGCGATGCCCGCGAGGTGCACCACATCGCGCTGCTCACCGGCTACGGCGCGGCGGCGGTCAACCCGTACCTGGCGTTCGAGTCGATCGACACCCTCATCGACGAGGGCGAGGTCACCGGGGTGACCCGGGAGCAGGCCGAGAAGAACCTGATCAAGGCGCTCGGCAAGGGCGTGCTCAAGGTGATGTCCAAGATGGGCATCTCCACCGTCGCCAGCTACACCGGCGCGCAGGTCTTCGAGGCGATCGGCCTCGCCCAGGAGTTCGTCGACTCCTACTTCGTCGGCACGCCGTCGCGGCTCGACGGCGTCGGCCTCGACGTGATCGCCGACGAGGTCGCCGCCCGGCACCGCCGCGCCCACCCGCGGGTCGCCTCCGAGTTCGCCCACCGCGGGCTGGAGGTCGGCGGCGAGTACCAGTGGCGCCGCGAGGGCGAGATCCACCTGTTCAACCCGGAGACCGTGTTCCTGCTCCAGCACGCCACCCGCACCCGCCAGTACGACGTGTTCCAGCAGTACACCGGCAAGGTCGACGAGCTCTCGCGGCAGAACTCCACCCTGCGCGGCCTGTTCGACCTGCGTGCCGGGGTTCGCCCGCCGGTGCCGATCGAGGAGGTCGAGCCGGTCTCGGAGATCGTCAAGCGGTTCGCCACCGGCGCGATGTCCTACGGCTCGATCAGCGCCGAGGCGCACGAGACCCTCGCCATCGCGATGAACCGCCTCGGCGGCAAGTCGAACACCGGCGAGGGCGGCGAGGACGCCCGCCGTTTCGTTCCCGACGAGAACGGGGACCTGCGCCGCAGCGCCGTCAAGCAGGTCGCCTCCGGCCGGTTCGGCGTGACCAGCGACTACCTGACCAACGCCGACGACATCCAGATCAAGATGGCGCAGGGCGCGAAGCCCGGCGAGGGCGGCCAGCTGCCCGGTCACAAGGTCTACCCGTGGATCGCGAAGACGCGGCACTCCACCCCGGGTGTCGGCCTGATCTCCCCGCCGCCGCACCACGACATCTACTCGATCGAGGACCTCGCCCAGCTCATCCACGACCTGAAGAACGCCAACCCGAAGGCCCGGGTGCACGTCAAGCTGGTCGCGGAGGTCGGCGTCGGCACGGTCGCCGCCGGTGTCTCCAAGGCGCACGCCGACGTCGTGCTGATCTCCGGGCATGACGGCGGCACCGGCGCGTCCCCGCTGACCTCGCTCAAGCACGCCGGCGCCCCCTGGGAGCTCGGGCTCGCCGAGACGCAGCAGACGCTGCTGCTCAACGGTCTGCGCGACCGGATCGTCGTGCAGGTCGACGGCCAGCTCAAGACCGGCCGGGACGTGATCGTCGGCGCGCTGCTCGGTGCCGAGGAGTTCGGGTTCGCCACCGCGCCGCTGGTCGTCGCCGGCTGCGTGATGATGCGGGTCTGCCACCTCGACACCTGCCCGGTCGGCGTCGCCACCCAGAACCCGGTGCTGCGCGAGCGGTTCACCGGCAGGCCGGAGTTCGTCGAGGCGTTCTTCACCTACATCGCCGAGGAGGTCCGCAGCTACCTCGCGGCGCTGGGCTTCCGCACGCTGCAGGAGGCGGTCGGCCGGGTGGACCTGCTCGACGCCCGCACGGCGGTCGAACACTGGAAGGCCTCCGGGCTGGACATCACCCCGCTGCTGCACATCCCCGAGCGGCCCTTCGGCGGGGAGCTGCACTGCACCTCCAGCCAGGACCACGGGCTGGACAAGGCGCTGGACAACTCCCTCATCCAGCTCTGCGAGGGCGCGCTCGACGATGGCCGCCCGGTGTGGCTGGAGATGCCGATCCGCAACGTCAACCGCACGGTCGGCACGATGCTCGGCTACGAGGTGACCAAGCGCTTCGGCGCCGCCGGCCTGCCCGACGACACGATCCAGCTGCGGTTCACCGGCTCCGCCGGCCAGAGCTTCGGCGCGTTCGTGCCCCGCGGCATGACCCTGACCCTCGAGGGCGACGCGAACGACTACACCGGCAAGGGCCTGTCCGGCGGGAAGATCTTCGTCTTCCCGCCGAAGGAGTCGCCGCTGCGCGCCGAGGAGAACATCGTCGCGGGCAACGTCCTGCTCTACGGCGCGACCGCCGGCGAGGCGTTCTTCCGCGGGATCGTCGGCGAGCGGTTCTGCGTGCGCAACTCCGGCGCGACCGCGGTCGTCGAGGGTGTCGGTGACCACGGCTGCGAGTACATGACCGGCGGCACGGTGCTGGTGCTCGGGCCGATCGGGCGCAACTTCGCCGCCGGGATGAGCGGCGGCGCCGCCTACCTGTACGAGCCGGTCGAGGCGCGGATCAACCGGGAGATGGTCGACGTCGACGAGCTCGACGCCGCCGACGAGGCGATCGTGCGCGACCTGCTCGTCCGGCACCGCCGGGAGACCGGCTCGACGGTCGCCGCCCGCCTCTACGCCGACTGGGACAACGCCCGCGGGTCGTTCCGCAAGGTGATGCCGCGGGACTTCAAGCGGGTGCTGGCGGCGACGCGCCGGGCGCAGGAGCAGGGCCTCGTCGTCGAGGAAGAGATCATGGCGTCGACCCGTGGCTGACCGCCTCGCACCCGGCGCCCCGACCGTACTTTCCCGACAGGACCCGACCGTACTTTCCCGACAGGAGCGGCATGGCTGACCCGACTGGCTTCCTCAAGCATGGCCGGGCGCTGCCGACCCGGCGGCCGGTCGACCTCCGCCTCCAGGACTGGCAGGAGGTCTACCAGCCCTTCCCGGAGGCGGACCTGCGCGCGCAGGCCGCCCGGTGCATGGACTGCGGCATCCCGTTCTGCCACAACGGCTGTCCGCTGGGGAACATCATCCCCGAGTGGAACGACCTGACCCGGCGCGGGGACTGGACCGACGCGATCGAGCGGCTGCACGCGACGAACAACTTCCCCGAGTTCACCGGGCGGCTGTGCCCGGCGCCGTGCGAGGCCGCCTGCGTGCTCGGTATCGGTGACGACCCGGTGACGATCAAGCAGGTCGAGGTCAGCATCATCGACCGGGCCTGGGCGGACGGGACCGTCGTCCCGGTGCCGCCGTCGGTGCGCACGGGCCGCCGCGTCGCGGTCGTCGGGTCGGGCCCCGCCGGCCTCGCCGCCGCCCAGCAGCTCACCCGCGCCGGCCACGACGTGGTCGTCTACGAGCGGGCCGACCGCGCCGGCGGGCTGCTGCGCTACGGCATCCCCGAGTTCAAGATGGAGAAGGCGGTCCTCGACCGGCGCCTCGCCCAGATGGAGGCGGAGGGCACATCCTTCGTCACGTCCTGCAACGTCGGGGTGGACATCAACGCCGACGAACTGCGGTCCTCCTACGACGCGGTGGTCCTCGCCGGCGGCTCGACCGTCGGGCGCGACCTGCCGGTGCCCGGGCGCGAGTTCACCGGCATCCACCTGGCGATGGAGTTCCTGGAGCCGGCGAACCGGGTCGTCGCGGCCGACCTGGCCGAGGCGCCGATCACGGCGGCGGGCAAGCGGGTCGTCATCATCGGTGGCGGCGACACCGGCGCGGACTGCCTGGGCACCTCGCACCGCCAGGGCGCGGTGTCGGTGCACCAGCTGGAGATCATGCCCCGGCCGCCGGAGCTGCGGGCGCCGGCGAACCCGTGGCCGTCGTTCCCGATCCTCTACCGGGTGTCCAGCGCGCACGAGGAGGGCGGCGAGCGGGTCTTCGCCGTGTCCACCGAGCGTTTCCTGGGCGACGACGACGGCAACGTGCGGGCGCTGCGCATGCACGAGGTGTCCTTCGTCGAGGGCCGGTTCGAGAAGGTCGAGGGCACCGACGTCGAGCTGCCCTGCGAGCTGGTGCTGCTGGCGATGGGCTTCACCGGCCCGCAACGCCCCGGTCTGCTCACCGACCTGGGTGTCGAGCTCGACGCCCGGGGCAACGTGGCGCGCAACGCCGGCTGGGAGACCTCCGTGCCCGGCGTGTTCGTCGCCGGTGACATGGGCCGCGGCCAGTCGCTGATCGTCTGGGCGATCTCGGAGGGCCGCTCGGCGGCCGCGGCGGTCGACCGGCGGCTGATGGGCCGCACCGACCTGCCGGACCCGATCACTCCGACCCGTCGCTGAGTGACAGGACGCGGGGGAACCCGATCGGGAGCGATCCGGATGAGTGGTCCGAACGTGCGCGCCGCGTGATGAACCACTGTGATCTGGCTTGCTCCCGATCGGATGTGCCCGGATTGACCGAGATCCGCTGTGGGGGACGGCCCTGGTGGCGGTACCGTCCTGACCCATGAGGCTCGTGCTGCTCGGCCCCCCGGGCTCCGGCAAGGGAACGCAGGGCGCCCGCATCAGCGCCCGGCACGGCATCCCGTCGATCTCCACCGGCCAGTTGTTCGACCGACAGATCTCCGCGGGTACCGACCTCGGGCGCCGCGCCGAGCGGTATGTGCGGGCCGGTGAGCTCGTGCCCGACGAGATCGTCCTCGACATGGTCGCCGACCGGCTCGCCGAGGGGGTGGACTGCGCCGCCGGGTTCCTCTTCGACGGCTTCCCCCGCACGCTGGCGCAGGCCGAGGCGCTCGACCGGATGCTCACGGCGAGCTGCGGCCCGCTCGACGCCGTCGTCGACCTCGACGTGGACGTCAACGAGGTGCTCGACCGCATCCGCCGCCGCGCCCACACCGAGGACCGCGTCGACGACGCCGAGGACACCGCGCGGCGCCGGCTGAGCGTCTTCGCGCAGGAGACCGCGCCGCTGCGCCAGCACTACGGCGAGATCGGCCTGCTGCGCACGGTCGACGGCACGGGCAGCCCCGACGAGGTCGCCGTCCGGATCGAGCGGACCCTCGCCGCCGTCGCCCATCCGGAGCTGCCGCTGCGCGGCTAGAGTCACCCGGCCCGGGGAGACCCCGGCCGGGAGTACCTGGTTCTCCCGCGCGATATCTTGGGCGCGGTGGGCGAGAGCGTGCAGGAGCGAAGCGGCAGCCGCGGCCGTCTCGCGCACGTGGCGCTGGTGGCCGTCGTCGTCCTCTGCGGGTTGCCGCTCGTCGTGATCTTCACCGCGTCGCGGACGGTGCTCAACCCGTCGTTCTACTCGCAGTCACTGAACCGGGCGCACGCCTATGACCGGGTGTACACCGAGGTCCTGCCCGACCCGGCGGTCGACACCCTGCTCGCCGGCCTGCCGATCGACTCCACCCTGGTCACCGCCAACCTTCGCACGGTCCTGCCGCCGGCCACCGTCCAGGAACTGACCGACGAGCAGATCACCCGCGTCGTCGACTACCTGCGGGCCCGCACCGACGACGTCGAGCTCGCCGTCGACCTCCAGCCGATCTTCGGCAACATCTCCGGGCTGGCCAACCGGTACATCGCCGGTGAACTCGGTGCCGGCACGACCTACCGGGTCACCTCCGTGCAGGACTTCACCCACGGGGTGCTCGGCGCCATCGACGACATCAGCGCGGGCCGGGTGCCGACGTCCCTGCCGACGATCGAGCTGACCGCGCAGGACACCGACCGGCTGCTGCCCCTGGTGCTCGACCGGGTCGACCCGGCCACCCGGGCCACGGTCGAACCGCGGCTGCGGGCGATGCTGCGCAGCGGCGACCTCGCCGGCGCGCTCGCCCTGATCGGCCCGCAGATCTTCCAGGGCGACGAGCGGGCCACCGCCCGGCTGCGGACCTCGCTGCACGGCTCGACCCTCGACCTCGGGCTGCGCCTGTCTGACCTGCGCGGCGAGCCGGCGATCCGCGCCGTCGACCGGCTGCACGACGTCTGCGCGGCGCTGTGGTGGGTGACGATCCTGCTCGCCCTGGCCACGGCGGGCGCGCTGGGGGGGATCGTGGTGCTCGCCGGGCGGCGCGGGGTGTCGCGGGTGCGGGCCGGCGCCGGGGCGGTCCTCGCGGCCGGTCTTGGCG
>NZ_JALKFU020000170.1 GCF_023242965.2 Frankia sp. AgKG'84/4 | reverse complement strand
CGTCGACGCCGGGGCGCCGGTGGCCGACGCGGCGCTGGTCACGGGTACGGCGGTGCCGGTCGCGAACGGGTCGGCGGGCGGCGTCGGGCCACTCGGTGTGGCCGATCCCGCGGACCGGGTGACGCTGGCCGAGTCGGTGAGTCTCGCGATGATGGTCGTGCTCGAGGCGCTCAGCCCGGCGGAGCGCACGGCGTTCATCCTGCACGACGTGTTCTGCTACGACTTCGGTGAGATCGCCGAGGTCACCGGTCGTACCCCGCTGCGGCGAGCCAGCGGGCGGTATGCGCGCCCAGAGCGCCCAATCCGCCGGTCACGAGGACCGTGCCGTGGGGTGTCCACGCCGGTCGGTCCGCACCTGCTGACCGGCTGATGTCCGGGGCGGGCGAGACGCGCCGGACGAACACCCCGGCTGGCCGGATGGCCAGCTGGTCCTCGCCGCCGAATCCGCCCGCGAGCACCGTTGCCAGCATCCGGTAGATCTCCGCGTCGGACCCGGGACCGGCGAGGTCGATCAGTCCGCCCCAGCGGCGCGGATGCTCCAACGCCGCGACCCGGCCCAGCCCCCACAGGGCCGCCGCCATCGGGTTGGTCAGTTCCTCGTCCGGCCCGACGCCGACGGCACCGCGGGTCACCAACCACAACGGTGCGGGGCGATCGTCGCCCAGGCCGGCGCCGACGTCATCCAGGCCCCGCAACAGACCCAGCGCGGCGAGCAGCGTCTCGGGTGGCGCCGCGCCGTCCGCCCGGTCGACGCCGCCGTCACTCGGAACGCCGCCGTCGCTCGGGATATCGGTCGCCAGCAACGCGAGCACCCCGTCGACGCGGCGCCCCGGGGGCAGCACGTCCCGCAGCGCCCGTGTCCAGCTGGAGGGATCGTCGCCCGGACGCACCGGATCCCAGGTGAGTTCGACGACCTCCACGCCCGCGGCGGCGAGCATCCGCGCGCACTGCGCGCGCGGACCGTCGTCCGCCTGGCGGGGTGCGGTCACCAGCAGCCAGGTGCCGGTCGGCGAGGTGGACGCGGCGACGCCGAGTGGCTTCCATTCGACCTGGTAGCGCCAGGACCGCGACCGGCCGAGGGCCGGTTCCGGGGGCGCCAACCAGTATCTCTGGCGGGTGAAGGCATAGGTCGGAAGTTCGACGGGACGGCTCCCGGCCGCAGGCATGACCGCCGGCCAGTCCACCGACAGTCCACCCACGTGCAGGCTGGCCAGCGCGGTCAGGCAGGTCTGTGGTTCGGGCTGCCCCGGGCGCAGGGTCGCGACGACGATGGGTCGCGAGGCTCCTTCGGCGGGTACGGCGGGTACGGCGGGCGCGGCGTCGTCGAGGCACTGGCGCGTCATCGCGCTCAGCGCGCCGCCCGGCCCTACCTCGACGTAGGCCCGTGTCCCCGCCTCGTCCAGCCAGCGGACACCGTCGGCGAAACGCACCGCGCCGCGGGCGTGGCGCACCCAGTAGTCGGGCGAGGTGATCTGTTCGACGGTGTGCGGCTGACCGGTGAGGTTGGACAGCACGGGAATGCGCGGCGGCGCGTAGGTGAGCCGCTCGGCGACCCGGCGCAACCGCGCCAGCATGGGGTCCATGTGCGGGGAGTGGAACGCGTGGCTGACCCGCAGGCGGGTGGTGCGCCGTCCCCGGGCACGCCAATGGGCCGCGAGCTCGTCGACGGCCGCCGCGTCTCCGGAGATCACGCTGGCCATCGGGCCGTTGACGCCCGCCAGGTCCACCCGGTCCGCCAGGTCGACCAACGCCGCCAGCACCTCGCCTTCGCTCGCCTCGACGGCGACCATCGCGCCGCCGGGTGCGAGCGCTTCCATCAGCCGGCCCCGTGCGGCGACCAGCGCACAGGCATCGGGTAGTGACAGAACGCCGGCGAGGTGGATGGCGGCGAGCTCGCCGACCGAATGGCCCAGCAGATGGTCGGGGACGACGCCCCACGACTCGAACAGCCGGACCGTCGCGACCTCGAGGGCGAACAGCGCCGGCTGGGTGAAGCCGGTCCGGTCCAACGCCGCCGCGGCGGGCGTCCCGGGGGCGGCGAACAGAACCTCGCGCAGGGGACGCGGCAGGTGCCGGTCGAACTGCCCGCACACCTCGTCGAGGGCGGCGGCGAAGACCGGGCTGGTCTCGTGCAGTCGCGCGCCGACGCCAGGGCGCTGGCTGCCCTGGCCCGGCAGGAGGAAGGCGACCGGACCGGCCGGTCCCGCGAACCCGCTCACGGCGTGTGGAGTCGGTTCGCCGCGGGCTATCGCGCCAAGCCCATCGAGGGCCTCGACCCGGTCCCCGGCCAGGACGACCGCCCGGTTCCCGAGGCTTGCCCGGGTCGTCACCAGGGCGTGACCCAGTTCCGCCAGGCCCAGCTCCGGGCGCCGCTGGAGATGGTCGTGCAGCCGGCGGGCCTGCGCGGCCAGCGCGTCGGCACCCCGGCCCGACACGACCAGCGGAAACGGGCCGGGCGGGCCGGCACCGTCCCGGGTGTCCAAGGCGCTCGGGGCGGCAGGTGCCGCCGGCGGGTCCGAGCTGTCCGGGTCGGGTGGTGCCTGCTCGAGCAGGAGATGGGCGTTCGTCCCGCTGACCCCGAACGCCGAGACGCCGGCCCGGCGTGGATGTTCCGTGACCGGCCATGGTGCGGGTTCGGTCAGCACCCGCACGGCGCCGGCCGACCAGTCGACCTTGCTGGACGGAACGTTCACATGCAGGGTGCGGGGCAGCACGCCGGCCCGCATCGCCAGCACCATCTTGATCACGCCGCCGACGCCGGCGGCGGCCTGGGTGTGGCCGATGTTCGACTTCAACGAGCCGATGAGCAGCGGCCGGTCGGCCGGCCGCTGCTGTCCGTAGGTCGCCAGCAGCGCCTGGGCCTCGATCGGATCGCCCAGGACGGTCCCGGTGCCATGGGCCTCCACCGCGTCGACGTCACCCGGTCCGAGTCCGGCCCCCGCCAGCGCCCGGCGGATCACTCGTTGCTGGGACGGACCATTCGGCGCGGTCAGGCCGTTGCTCGCACCGTCGGAGTTGACCGCGCTACCACGGATGACAGCCAGGACCCGGTGGCCGAGACGGTGCGCGTCGCCGAGACGTTCCAGCACCAGCACGCCGACGCCCTCGCCCCAGCCCGTGCCGTCGGCGTCGTCGGAGAACGCCTTGCACCGGCCATCACGGGCGAGACCGCGCTGGCGGCTGAACTCCACGAACAGCCCGGCCGTCGACATGATCGTCACACCGCCGGCGAGCGCGGTCCGGCATTCACCGGCGCGCAGCGCCTGGCACGCCAGGTGAAGCGCCACCAGGGACGCCGAGCAGGCGGTGTCGACGGTGATCGCCGGCCCCTCCAGGCCCAGGACGTAGGCGAGGCGGCCCGACACGACACTGGCCGCCCGTCCGGTCAGCAGGAAACCTTCGGCCTCGGGCGGGGTCACCGGCAGGTTCGAGGCGTAGTCCTGACCGTTCGTACCGACGAAGACCCCGGTGTCGGCGCCGCGCAGAACCTGGGGATTCATCCCGGCGGTCTCGATCGCCTCCCAGGAGGTCTCCAGCAGCAGCCGCTGCTGGGGGTCCATCGCGAGGGCCTCCCGCGGCGAGATGCCGAACAGTTCGGCGTCGAACGTGCCGGCGTCGTCGAGGAAACCACCCGAACGCACGTAGGAGCGTCCGGGCCGGTCCGGGTCCGGGTCGTACAGTCCGTCGAGGTCCCAGCCCCGGTCGACGGGGAAGTCGGTGACGGCGTCCCGGCCGTCGACCAGCAGCCGCCACAGCTCGGCCGGTGTCCGCACCCCGCCGGGGAAGCGGCAGGCCATCCCCACGATCGCCACCGGTTCCCGTTCGGCGGCCTGCACGTCCGCCAGTCGCCGCCGGGCGAGGCGCAGATCGGCGGTGGTCCGCCGGAGGTAGTCGCGAAGCCGGTCCTCGGTGTTCACGCGACGGCGCCCGGTCGCGGCGACATTCCATGGTGCGACACGCGTACTCCTGTGGTCGCCGGGTCAGGGAGTCAGGCAGTCAGGGACTCGTTGGGTCAGGGAGTCGGTGGGTCAGGGAGTCGTTGGATCAGGGGGTTTCGAGCTCGGAGTCGAGCAGGTCGAACAGTTCGTCGTCCGAGTCAGGCGTGGGCTCCACCTCGACCGAGGGCTCGGCGACCAGCTCGGACAACAGCTGGCGCAGCCGGTGAGCGATCTCCGCCCGCTCCGGAGCGGACTCGGGGCCCAACGCGCACACGGCGGACAGGGCCGGTGCGAACCGGTCGAGTTCCGTACGGACGTGGGCCACCGTCGCCGCGGCCGAACCGCCCGCGGTCAGCGCCCCGGTGGCCGGTGCCCCGTCCGCGGGGTCCCGCCCGCACAGCGCGCCGAGTGCGCGGGCGAGCGCCACCGGAGTCGGATGGTCGAACACGGCAGTCGTCGGCAGACGCGTTCCGGCCGCCGCGTTCAGCCGGTTGCGCAGCTCGACGGCGGTGAGCGAGTCGAATCCAAGGTCGCGGAACGCCGCCTCGGAGCCGATCGCCGCGACCGAGCCGTGTCCGAGCACCGCGGCCGCGTGCGTGCCGACCAGCGCCACCAGCGTCCGCAGGCGCGCGGGCTCCGGCTGCCCCGCCAGCGTCTGGCGCAACACGAACGGCGCGTCCGTCGCCGCCTGCGTACCCGGGACGGACACTGGCGGTCCCACCATTCGGCGGACTGCCGGGATCTCGTCGAACAGTCGTTTCGGGCGGCCCCGCGCCAGCGTGCGAACCAGCCGATCCCAGTCGACGTCGAGGACCACCGAGGTGGCGAGATCGTGATCGAGGCTGTCCCGCAGCGCCCGCGTCGCCAGGTCCGGCCGCATGTCGAGCAGACCGTGGCGGCGCAGCCGCTCGCCGGCGGACCCCTCGACCATGCCGCCGTCGGCCCACAGACCCCACGCCACGGCGGTCGCGGGCAGACCACGCGCCCGGCGGTGTTCGGCCAGCGCCTCCAGGTAGGCGTTGCCCGGGGCGTAGTTGGCGACGCCGGGCAGTCCGAAGGTCGCCGTCACCGACGAGAAGAGCACGAACGCGTCCAGGTCCAGCTCACGGGTCAGCTCGTGCAGATGCCAGGCGCCGCCGGCCTTGACCCGTGCCACGCCGGCTATCCGCCGCGCTGTCAGCCGGTCCACGACGGTGTCGTCGAGGACGGCCGCGGCGTGGACGACCGCGCGCAACGGCGGCCCCGCCGTGAGGCCCGCCAGCAGCCGCGCGACGGCCTCGCGATCACCGACATCGCAGCTGACCAGGGACACGTCGGCGCCGAGATCGCGCAGCTGCGCGGCCAGCTCGGCCGCGCCAGGTGCGTCGGCGCCACGCCGGCTGGCGAGGACGAGACGCTCGGCACCGGCCCCGGCGAGCCACCGTGCGACCCATGCCCCCACTCCGCCGGTCCCGCCGGTGATCAGAACCGTTCCCCGTGGTCGCCATGGCCGATCCGCGGCACCGGGCAGCGGGGCGGGGGTGATCCGCCGGACCAGCGCCCCGGACTGGCGGATCGCCAGCTGGTTCTCGCCGTCCGGGTCGCGCAGAACGGCGGCGAGCAGATCGAGGTGTGCCGCCTCGCCGTCGGCGGGCAGGTCGACGATCCCGCCCCACACATCGGGGTACTCCAACTCCGTGACCTGCGCGAGACCCCACACCAGCGCCTGGGTCGGGCTCGGCACCGTGTCGCCCGCGACGGCGCGCACGGCACCCCGGGTCACGCACCACAGCGGCCCGTCGGCCCCGGCATCGCTGAGCGCCTGGAGCAGGGTGACGGTCGCGGCCTGGGCACGGACGAACTCGGGATGACCGGGACGTGGATCGGTGTCCAGGGCCAGCAGGGACAGGACGCCGCCCCGGGAACCGTCCGGCAGAACCGACGACAGCAGCCGGGTCAGCGCGTCGCGATCGACCGCGGCCGGATCGACGTGGAGCATCGCCGAAGGCACCCCGGCCCGGGTGAACGCGGCGGTACAGCCATCGGCCAGGGCATCCGTGGCGCCGACCGGCACGACGATCAACCAGGAGCCGGGCCGGGTGCCCGGGGACGGCTCGCCCGCCATGGGGGCGGCCCGCACCGGTCGCGGTGGCACCGGTCGCGGTGGCATCGGTCGCGGTGGCATCGGTCGCGGTGGCATCGGTCGCGGTGGCATCGGTCGCCAGGCGACGCGGTAGCGCCACCCGTCCCCCGCGGCCTCGGGGTGCCTGGTCACCGGGGGCTCGAGCCAGAACCGTTCGCGTTGGAACGCCATGGTCGGCAGGTCGACCGGGCGCGGCCGGTCACCGCGCGAGTCCGTGAACGCGGCGGTGAAGTCGACGGCCACACCGCGGGTGAACAGCTCCCCGGCCCCGGCCATCAGCCGTTCCCGGCCGCCGTGGTCGCGGCGCAGCGATCCGACGACGACGACCGACCGGTCCGCCCGCGCCGCCGTGTCCTCCACCGCCGCTGTCAGGACGGGGTGCGGGCTGATCTCGACGAACGCCCGGTGCCCGTCGGCGAGCAGCGCCTCGGTGGCCCGCTGGAACTCCACCGTCTCGCGCAGGTTGCGGTACCAGTAGTCCGCGTCGAGCGTGGCGGTGTCCAGCTCCGATCCGGTGAGGCTGGAGTAGAACGGGATGGTGGCCGGGCGTGGGCTGATGTCGGCCAGTTCCTGGTGCAGACGCTCACGCAGCGCCTCCATCTGAGCCGTATGCGAGGCGTAGTCGACGGGAATCCGCCGAGCCCGAATGCCGTCGGCCTCGCACCGCGCCAGCAGCTCGTCCAGCGCCTGTGCATCACCGGCCGCCACGAGTGATCCCGGCCCGTTGACCGCGGCGACCTCGAGGCGACCCGGCCAGGACCGCAGTGACGCCTCGAGCGCGTCCCTGGGCAGCGACACCGAGACCATGCCACCCCGGCCGGCCGCCGCGGCGCGCAACGCCCGGGCGCGGACGCAGACGACCTTCGCCGCGTCGGGCAGCGAGAGCGCGCCGGCGACGCAGGCCGCCGCGATCTCGCCCTGAGAGTGTCCGACGACCGCCGCGGGTTCCACTCCGTGGGACCGCCACCACGCCGTGAGCCCCACCATCACCGCGAACAGGACCGGCTGGACGACGTCCACGCGTCGCAGGCTCGGTGCCCCCGCCTCGCCGCGCACCACGTCGAGCACGGACCAGCCGGTGTGCGGGAGGATCGCCTCCGCGCACTCGCCCAGGGGGGCCGCGAAAGCCGGCTCGTCCGCCAGCAGGTCGCGGACCATGCCGTCCCACTGGGAGCCCTGACCGGGGTAGACGTAGGCGATGTCGCCGTCGATGTCGGCGACGCCCCGGGTCAGGTTCGCCGCCGGCTGGCCGGCCTCGAGCGCGCGCAGTCCACAGCGGAACTCATCGACGTCGGTGGCGACGACGACGGCGCGATGGCTCAGCGCCGCCCGGGTGGTGGCCAGCGCGTGACCGGTGTCGCGTGGCCGGGCCAGCGCCGGGCCCGGCGCCAGGCCGTCCCCGTCCACGTCCCCGTCCCCGTCCACGTCCACGTCCCGCTCGATCTGGAGCCGCAGGCGCCGCGCCTGCGCCGCCAGCGCGGCCTCGCCGCGGCCGGAAACCAGCCAGGGGACCACCCTCGGGGCGGGACCGGGCCCGGCGGATTCGGCCGCACCCGGCGTCGTGGCGCTCCTCGGCGGGCCGGTGGTGAGGCCGGCCGCGGCGGCGGGCGCCTGTTCGATGATGGCGTGGGCGTTGGTCCCGCTGATCCCGAAGGAGGAGACGCCGGCCCGCCGTGGGCGCTCCGTCGCCGGCCACCGGGTGCTCGCGGTCAGCAGCCGCACCGCACCCGAAGACCAGTCGACGTGCCGTGTTGGTGACGTGACGTGCAGCGTCTTCGGCAGCCGGCCGTGGCGCATCGCCAGGACCATCTTGATGACGCCCACCACGCCCGAGGCCGCCTGCGGGTGGCCGACGTTGGATTTCACCGAGCCCAGCCACAGGGGACGGCCGACCGGCCGGTCCCGGCCGTAGGTGGCGAGCAGGGCCGCGGCCTCGATCGGGTCGCCCAGCGGCGTGCCGGTGCCGTGGGCCTCGACGGCGTCGACATCACCTGGGGCGAGTCCCGCCGCGGCCAGCGCCCGCTGGACGACCCGTTGCTGGGACCGCCCGTTGGGCGCGGTCAGGCCGTTACTCGCACCGTCCGAGTTCACCGCGCTGCCACGGATCAGTGCGAGGATCGGATGCCCGGCCCGGCGCGCCGTCGACAGCCTTGCCAGGACCAGGACACCGACGCCTTCGGCCAGCCCGAACCCGGCCGCGTCGGCGGAGAAGGCACGGCACCGGCCGTCGGCGGACAGCGCGTCCTTCCGGCTGAACTCGATGAACGAACCCGGATGGGGCATCACGGTGACACCGCCCGCCAGCGCCAGCGAGCACTCCCGGCGGCGCAGCGCCTGCGCGGCGAGATGGATGGCCACCAGCGAGGACGAACAGGCCGTGTCCACCGACACCGCTGGTCCTTCGAGGCCAAGCACGTAGGCCACCCGCCCGGAGGCGACGCTCGCGGTGGTGCCGGTCAGGACGAAGCCCTCGAGGTCGGCGGGTGCCGCGTCCAGCCTCGGACCGTATCCCTGCTCGGTCACCCCGGCGAACACCCCGGTGTCGGTGCCACGCAGACTCGTCGGGTCGATCCTGGCCCGTTCCAGGGCCTCCCAGGAGGTCTCGAGCAGCAGGCGCTGCTGGGGATCCATCGCAAGTGCCTCCCGCGGGCTGATCCCGAAGAAGGCCGCGTCGAAGGCGGCCGCGCCGGTCAGGAAGCCGGCCTCGCGCTGCCGGTTGGGACCGTGCTGGGCCGGCTGGGCCGCGGTGAGCTGGTCGAGGTCCCAGCCACGGTCACGCGGCAGCCCCCCGACCACCTCCGCGCCGTCGTCGAGCAGCCGCCACAGCGCGTCCGGGTCATCGATGCCCCCGGGTAGTCGGCAGCTCATCGCGACAATCGCGATCGGGTCGTCGAGGCCCACGCCCTCGCCCACGCCGGCCGCGCCGTCGGCGCTGTTCGGGGTGGTCGGCGACGGCCGGGCCGGGGCGTTCCCCCAGGATTCCCCTTCGCCGCCGGTGTCGAGTTCGGCCAGCAGGTGACGGGCCAACGCGCGAGGTGTCGGATGGTCGAAGACGAGGGTCGGCGCCAGTCGTAGTCCGGTCAGCTCGCCGAGCCGGCCACGCAGCTCCAGCGCCGGCACCGAGTCGAGACCGATCTCGCGCAGCGCCGCCCCGGGCGGCACCGACTCGGCCGACGGGCGCCCCAGCAGGGACGCCACCTCGCCGCGCACGAGGGCGAGCAGGAGCCGTTGGCGCCTCGCCGGCGACCGGCCGGCGCCGCGCCCCCCCCCCGCCGGGCCCCCCGGCCCCGCCCGCCCCCCGCACATTAAAAAAAAAACCAACCCACCCAAA
>NZ_JALKFU020000016.1 GCF_023242965.2 Frankia sp. AgKG'84/4 | reverse complement strand
GCGGGGTTGCGGGGGCGGGGTCGCGGGGGCGGCTCGCTAGGCCACCGGCTCGGCGGGCGCAGGCTCGGCCGGGGTCGCCGGCGCGAGGGAGCGGGCGAGCAGCTGGGACACGTCGAGCACCTCGACGCTGTCCTTCGCCTCACCGGCGAGCTTCTTCTCGGTCACCGCGTCGGTGAGCATCACGATGCAGAACGGGCAGGCCGTCGACACGACGTCCGGGTCGAGGCCGAGGGCCTCCTCCATCCGGTCGACGTTGACCCGCTTGCCGATCTTCTCCTCCATCCACATCCGCGCGCCGCCGGCGCCGCAGCAGAAACCGCGTTCCTTGCAGCGGTGCATCTCCTGCCCGCGGAGGCCCGGGATGGCCTCGAGGATCTCCCGCGGCGGCGTGTAGACCTTGTTGTGCCGGCCGAGGAAGCACGGGTCGTGGTACGTCACCGACGACTCGATCGGTGTCACCGGCACCAGCTTGCGCTCCTCGACGAGCTTGCCGAGCAGCTGGGTGTGGTGGACGACCTCGTAGGTCCCGCCGAGCTCGGAGTACTCGCGGGCGAGACTGTTGAAGCAGTGCGGGCAGGTCGCGACGATCTTCTTGACCTTGGCCGCGTTCAGGATCTCGATGTTCGCCTTGGCGATCTCCTGGTACAGGTACTCGTTGCCGAGCCGGCGAGCCGGGTCACCGGTGCAGGACTCGTTCGTGCCGAGGATGGCGAACTCGACGCCCGCGGTGTGCAGCAGCTCGGCGAAGGCCCGGGCGACCTTCTTGGCCCGGTCCTCGATCGCGCCGGCGCAGCCGACCCAGTACAGGTACTCGACGTCGTCGGGAATCTCCTCGCCGTCGTCGAGGACGCGGACCTCGAACGGCAGGCCCTGGGTCCACTCGGTCCGGGTGCGCTGCGAGACGCCCCAGGGGTTGCCGTTGTTCTCCAGGTTGCGCAGCATCACGCCGGCCTCGGACGGGAACGCCGACTCGATCATCACCTGGTAGCGGCGCATGTCGACGATGTGGTCGACGTGCTCGATGTCCACCGGGCACTGCTCGACGCAGGCACCGCAGTTGGTGCAGGACCACAGCACGTCGGGGTCGATGACCCCGCCCTCCTCGGCGGTGCCGACGAGCGGGCGGTCGACCTGCGGCTGGCCCGGCTGCGGCACCCGGCCGAACCCGGACTCGGGCACGCCGTGGTGACCGTGGCCCGCGTCCTCCTCGACCCCGGTGACCGCCTTCGGCGCCTCGTCCCCTTCTCCCTCACCGGCGCCCTTGGTGGCCAGCAGGTAGGGAGCCTTGGCGAACAGGTGGTCACGAAGATCCATGATGAGCAGCTTCGGCGACAGCGGCTTGCCGGTGTTCCAGGCCGGGCACTGGCTCTGGCAACGCCCGCACTCGGTGCAGGTGGCGAAGTCGAGCATCGCCTTCCAGGTGAAGTCCTCGACCTTGCCGACACCGACCAGCGGCTCCTCCTCCTCCATCAGCTTCTCGATGTCGGGGGTGGTGGCCAGCGGGCCGAGCGCGGCGGGCTGACGCTTGAGCACGACGTTGATCGGGGCCAGACCGATGTGCAGGTGCTTCGAGTACACGACCAGCACCGAGAAGCCCATGATGACCGCGATGTTGAGCAGCAGGAACGCCGTCTCGATGTCCTCGTTGACGTCGTGGGAGAGGCCGGAGAACGCGCGGCTGACGACGTACGAGGCGAAGGCCCATTTCGTCTGGCCCTGCGGCAGGTTTCCCGTGTTCCACTGGGCGCCGCGATAGATCAACAGGGTCCCGACCACGGCGGTGATCAGGCCGAGGATGACCCAGGCCGGGCCGGTGTGGGAACCGTAGAAGCGGGACTTGCGCTCCAGCCGGGCCGGGGCGTTGCGGAACCGGATGACGGTGAAGGCCGCCAGGCCCGCGAGGACCGCGACGGAGAAGAAGTCCTCCAGGAAGCCGATCGCCGCCCAGTGGCCGAACAGCGGGATGTGGAAGTCGTCGTCGAACAGCCCGCCGTAGGCCTCGATGACCGTGAGCAGCAGGATCGTGAAGCCCCAGAAGGTGAACAGGTGGGCCACACCCGGGACCGACCACTTCAGCAGCTTGCGCTGGCCACCGACCTCGCTGATCTCGGTCCAGACACGGCGCGGCAGGTCATCCAGCCGGCCTTCGACGGGCTGGCCCGACCGGATCAACCGGAAGAGCCAGAAGACCCGGCGGCCGGCAACCGCGAGAGCGATCAGCGTGATCGCTCCACCGATCGCAATTCTCACAGCATCCTCCATCTGGGCCCGCCAACTGGGGCGAGCCTACTCGTACTGGCCGGTAACAAAGGGTGCGAGTGAGTTGCGCCACCCGGTGCCGTAGCTCGCGTGAATTCGCCATCCACATTCGCCGTGCGCCCGTCGGAGCCACCTCGAAGCTGCCGCCACGCTCATCCGAAGGCGCACGACGGGCAACCGCGGGACCCTGAAGGGACACCCCTCGCCCTCGACCCTGCCACGACGTGGTCCAAGCGGCCCGACCTAGGGGGTCCGAAGGTCCGATCACCCGCATACGGCAAGCGCGACTGCTACTTTCAGTGGCAGACACCCAACCGACGCGCAACGCCGCGCACCGTCACGACTACCGCGATGTGCCTGCACCGCCCGCCCGCGCTGCCTGCGGCGAAGCCACCCAGTCGATGATGTCAAGCCTTGCGCTGCAAGGACAATCGACGCACCATGGGTCGGTCTTTCGCCTACGGTAACTGGGCGATCGGACACTCCCGTGGTGCTGGTTCGAGGAGCAGCGCGGGCCTGGTGCCAGCGGTGCCGCGACGATGCCTGGCGTGCCCGGCGCGGACGGGCCCTACCCACGTTGACGACCCTGCGAGCATGGTGGGCACGATGGCGACGATCACCCGGCCGACGATGACCCGAGTCGGCCGTCCTGGACACTCCCTGCAGACCGAGTACCAGCGGGCCCGGGAGAACCAGGCGCTGGTCCGGCGCGACCGGCTGGCCCGGCAGGTGCCCCGCATCGCGGTGCGCGCAGCAGTGGTCGGGCTCGTTCTCGCGCTCGTGATCGCTTTCGGGCTGGGCCAGCCCGCCGTCGCGATCGCCGTCTTCTTCCTGGTGTTCCTGGCCTGGCCGGCCGGCATCGTCGCAGCGTCCTTCGGCACCGCCCCGGACATCGAGTTCCTGCGGGAGGGCGCCGAGGCCGAGCGGAAGACCGCCAAGGCCATCGCCCGCCTGCGTCGCCACGGCTACCTCATCCTCCACGACCGGGCCGTGCCGTACTCCGAGGCAACCATCGGCCATCTGCTGGTCGGGCCCGGCGGGGTGATGGTGCTCGGCAGCGACAACAGCAAGGGCACGGTGCGGTACACCAAAGGCGGCGCGGTCTGCGACGGCGAGTCGCTCAAGCCCGTCATCGACCGGGCATCGTGGCTGGGCGGCGAGGTCCGCAACCAGATCCGCGCCGCACTGCCGATGCTCAAGATCCCGGTCATCCCGGTGCTGGTGATGGTCGAGGCCAACGTGCTGTGGAGCGACGGCGCGCTCGATGGCGTGACGATCATCAGCATGAAGGACGTCGCCAACTTCATCCGCAAGAAGCCCGGTCGGCTCAATCCGGGTGAGGTGCGCCAGATCATCGCCGCCTCCGAGCGCCTGTTCCCGGCCTTCTCCGCCAACCGGCTCGCCGACGAGGTCACCGTCGACCGCGACCAGTGGCTGGCGTTGATGGACGCGCTGCGGACCATCCGCGAGCGCGACGGTGACGCCAGCGAGCTGCTCGACCGGCTCGCCCAGATCGAGGCCGACCTCGGCCGGCAGGCCGACGTGGGCACCCGGGCCGGCATGCCGCTGGCCGTGCCCGCGACCCCACCGACCGCCGCGGCGACCGCGGCCCCCGCGTCGTCCGAGCAGCCCCCAGCCGACGCCGGCCCGATCAGCTCGATCGGCCCGACGCCCGCCCCGGACTCCATCGCCCGCCCACGTCGCGGCCGCATCCTGGCCGCCGTGCGCCCGCCGCGGGAGACGGCCGAACCAGCCGATTCCGACGCCGCGCAGGAGCGACCGGCCGAGCCGCCGAAGGGCGACCCGCCCGCCGCCGGAGCCTGACCCGTCGTCCCCCGCGGCACGGCCCCGGTCCCCTTGGCGGCTCCGGTGGCCGGATTGCCCCTGAGGGGACCGGGGGCGCAACTCACTGGTCTCTCTCCAGGGCTCGGTGTCCGGATCAGCCGCGCGGAGGCACCGGTCGCGCTGCCGTCTGGTCGCGTTGGCGGATCCGGCGGGGGCGAAATGTCGCCCAGTAGGAGCCACCCAGCCGCCGTCCGGCGCGTTCCCCACGCCACGTAGCCAGCACGGTGGGCGAGATCTGCCAGCGGCTGTTCAGGTCCTGCTCGCCGACGCCAGGATCCGTCCTGGCGCCCTGGCAGGGCACGGCCCGATAGCAGCCCAAAGCCCAGCGTCAGGCCCGAGCCGGTATCGCGGGCCCCGGCGTCACGGGGATGGGTTGGCGATCAATGAAGCTGAGCGTGAGCGACTCAATTCTGCGCGATCTCGCTCCGAGTCGACTCCTGAGTCAGGTAGACTCAACATATCGAGACGTCCTAGCGTTGGTGGGACCGACCTTCCGAGTGACCTCGGCGGCCGGTCCCACCGAGAGTTTTCATCCCCACAGGGTCGGCACGCACGCACTCCTGGCGGCGCCGACATGGATCGAGAGGCACACAGACATGGCACGAGCGGTCGGCATCGACCTCGGCACCACGAACTCCGTCGTGAGCGTGCTCGAGGGCGGTGAACCCACGGTGATCGCCAACGCCGAGGGCTCCCGGACGACCCCGTCGGTCGTGGCCTTCGCGAAGAACGGCGAGGTCCTGGTCGGCGAGGTCGCCAAGCGTCAGGCAGTCACCAACGTCGAGCGCACCATCCGGTCGGTCAAGCGCCACATGGGCACCGACTGGAAGATGACGGTCGATGCCAAGGAGCTCACTCCGCAGGAGATCAGCGCCTTCATCCTGCAGAAGCTCAAGCGGGACGCCGAGTCCTACCTCGGCGAGCCGGTCGCGGACGCGGTCATCACCGTCCCGGCCTACTTCGACGACGCGCAGCGCCAGGCCACCACCGAGGCCGGCACGATCGCGGGGCTCAACGTCCTGCGGATCGTCAACGAGCCGACCGCGGCGGCGCTCGCCTATGGCCTGGACAAGGGCGAGAAGGAACAAACCATCCTGGTCTTCGACCTCGGTGGCGGCACCTTCGACGTTTCCCTGCTCGAGATCGGCGACGGTGTGGTCGAGGTGAAGTCGACCTCCGGCGACACCAAGCTCGGCGGTGACGACTGGGACCAGCGGGTCACCGATCACCTGATCAAGACCTTCAACGGTCAGCACGGGGTCGATCTCGGCAAGGACAAGATGGCTCTCCAGCGTCTGCGGGAAGCAGCCGAGAAGGCCAAGATCGAGCTTTCCCAGTCCAGCCAGACCACGATCAACCTGCCCTACATCACCGCGTCGGCCGACGGCCCGCTGCACCTCGACGTCTCGCTGTCGCGCGCCGAGTTCCAGCGCATGACCTCCGACCTCATCGACCGCTGCAAGCACCCCTTCCAGCAGGCCGTGAAGGACGCGAACATCAAGGTCAGCGACATCGACCACGTCGTGCTCGTCGGCGGCTCGACCCGGATGCCGGCCGTCGTCGACCTGGTCCGCGACCTCACCGGCGGCAAGGAGCCCAACAAGGGCGTCAACCCGGACGAGGTCGTCGCCGTCGGCGCCTCCCTGCAGGCCGGCGTGCTCAAGGGTGAGGTCAAGGACGTCCTGCTCCTCGACGTGACCCCGCTGTCCCTGGGCATCGAGACGAAGGGGGGAATCATGACCAAGCTCATCGAGCGGAACACCACGATTCCCACCAAGCGCTCGGAGATCTTCACCACCGCCGAGGACAGCCAGCCCTCCGTGCAGATCCAGGTCTTCCAGGGTGAACGCGAGATGGCCGCGTACAACAAGAAGCTCGGCATGTTCGAGCTGACCGGCCTGCCGCCCGCCCCTCGCGGGCTGCCCCAGATCGAGGTCACCTTCGATATCGACGCGAACGGCATCGTGCACGTGTCCGCCAAGGACCTGGGCACGGGCAAGGAGCAGTCGATGACCATCACCGGTGGCTCCGCGCTGCCGCGCGACGACATCGACCGCATGGTCCGCGACGCGGAGCAGTACGCCGAGGAGGACCGTCAGCGCCGCGACGAGGCCGAGACCCGCAACAAGGCCGAGACCCTCGTCTACTCGACCGAGCGTTTCCTCGCCGAGAACGGCGACAAGATCGACGCCACCGTCAAGTCGGACGTGGAGGAGAAGCTCAGCACTCTACGCGGTGCCGTCGGCGGCACCGACACGGCCGCGATCCGCGAGGCCGCCGATGCCCTGGCCGCGGCGAGCCAGGCGATGGGCCAGGCGATGTACGAGCAGGCGGCGCAGGACGGTGCGGGTGCGCCCGGTACCGGTGGTCCGGCCGAGGACGACGTGGTCGACGCCGAGATCGTGGATGAAGAGGACAAGAAGTGACCTCCGGCCAGTCCGGCGACTGGTGGGCCGGCCGAGACGACGGGGAGGAGCCTCGAGTGGTCGTGCGCGACCGACGCCGGATCGACCCGGAAAGCGGCGAGGTCAGGCTGGAGTCCGAACCAGCTCCGGGTACGCCGGGAGCAGCCCCCAGCGCCGGTGCGCCCGGCCCGGGGCCCGACGACGAGCTGGTCGAGTCGCTGCGGTTGCAGGTGAACGAACGTACGGCTGACCTGCAGCGGCTCAAGGCCGAGTTCGACAACTACCGCCGCCGGGTGGAGCGCGATCGTCAGCAGATCGGCGAGCAGGCCACAGGCAAGGTGCTGGCCAGCCTCCTGTCGACCCTCGACGACATCGGTCGCGCCCGCGACCATGGTGATCTCGAGGGGCCGTTCAAGGCGATCGCCGAGGCGCTGGAGGCAGCGCTGGAGGCGGCCGGCCTGGAGCGGTTCGGAGTGGCCGGGGACGAGTTCGATCCTTCGGTCCACGAGGCCCTCATGCACTCGTACCGGTCGGACGTCAGCGGCCCGACGTGTGTGGACGTCTACCGTTCCGGTTACCTGCACGCCGGCCGGGTGCTCCGGCCGGCGCAGGTCGTCGTGGCGGAGCCCACCGGCGAACCGGCTGGGACCGAGCCGGCCGCCGAGGCTGCGGCGGATGAGTTCGCGCAGGCAGACGACAAGACCGAGCGGCCCGGCGCGGTTCCGGACGACACCGGCAGCATCCCCGGTCCGGACAACGGCGGGCCCACTGTCAGCGCCGACTGAAGCCGGGGTCACGTCCGCGTCATTCCATGGCTGGAATGTGACGGACGCAGCCGATCATCTCCTCGCCCGGGCGGCTGACCCGGGCGAGGCGCCACAATGAGGGAAGGAGGGGCGCCGTGAGTGTTCGCGACATGGTCGAGAAGGACTATTACGCCGCTCTCGGCGTTCCGAAGGACGCCTCCGCGGCCGACATCAAGAAGTCGTACCGGAAGTTGGCGCGCGAGCTGCATCCGGACAAGAACCCCGGCGACGCGAAGGCGGAAGCCCGTTTCAAGGAGGTCTCCGAGGCCTACGACGTGCTGTCCGACGAGAGTCGTCGGCGGGAGTACGACGAGGCCCGGGCCCTGTTCGCCGCTGGCGGCGCACGCCCCGGCGGCCGACCGGGCGGTTATGGGGGCTTCGGTGCTCCCGGCGGCTTCGGGGCGCCGGGGGCCGGCTACCCCGGCGGCGGGCCCAACGTCAACTTCGAGGACCTGCTGGGGAATTCGAACGGAGGGCTCGGTGGGTTCTTCGACATGTTCCAGCGCTCCTCGCCGGGGCGTGGACCCCGGCGAGGTGGGGACATCGAGGCCGAGGTCACGATTCCGTTCGAGAAGTCGCTGACCGGCCTGGAAGCCTCGGTCCGGCTCCCCGGCGCCGCGACCTGCACGACCTGCGAGGGCAGCGGTGCCCGGCCGGGCACCGCCCCGCGGACCTGCCCGACCTGCCGAGGGCTTGGCGTGGTCTCCCGTTCCCAGGGTGGCTTCGCGCTGTCCGAGCCCTGCCGTGACTGCCTCGGCAAGGGCACGATGATCGATCATCCCTGCCCGGACTGCCGAGGGTCCGGCCGGCGCGAGCGTGAGCAGCGCATCCGCATCCCCCCCGGCGTGCGAGACGGTCAGCGCCTCCGAGTGCGCGGCCGCGGCACCCCCGGGGAGCGCGGCGGCCCTGCCGGTGACCTCGAGGTCACCGTCCACGTGCTGCGACACCCGATCTTCGATCGGGAGGGCAACAACCTGACCATCACGCTTCCCGTGACGATCACCGAGGCCGCGCTGGGAGCCTCGGTGCGGGTGCCGACCCTGGATGGCGCCCCGCTCACGGTGAAGGTGCCCGCGGGCACCTCAAGCGGGCGGCGCCTGCGGGCCCGAGGGCGAGGCGTCCCGATCGGCAGCGGCGGACACGGCGACCTCATCGTGACCCTCGAGGTGACCGTGCCCAGGCCGTCGGAGCTGTCGCCGCGCGCCCGCACGGCGCTGCTGGAATTCGCCCAGGCCCATCCCGAGGACCCCCGGGCACCGTTGATGGAACGGATGGAGTCTTCTCCGGCCATGCCCATCCCCACCCGATCTCGCGCGGCGTCGTCCTGCTCACGGCGATTGTGGCGCACCCTACCGACAGAAATTTCCACCCCGTCCCCACAAGGACGGACGTGAACTGCCATGTTGCGGGTTCGTGACCGTCGCCTCGCCCAGCAAGGCGGCGCGATTGCTGTCCGCATGACGACAGGTGTCCTCGAACACGCTAACGAAGGGACGGGGGCGGCCCGGTCACCGGGTCAGGCGAGGCTACCCGCGGCCGCGCGCGCGGCGAGCAGGGTGTTGCGCAGCAGCATCGCGATCGTCATCGGCCCCACGCCGCCGGGAACGGGGGTGAGGTGCCCGGCGACCTCGCGCACGGCATCGAAGTCGACATCCCCGCGCAGGCCCTGCTCCGTGCGGTGCATGCCGACGTCGATGACCGTCGCGCCGGGCTTCACCGCGTCCGCCCCGATGATCGCCTGGCGCCCGGCCGCGACGACGAGGATCTCTGCCTCGCGGCAGACCGCCTCGAGGTCACGCGTGCGCGAGTGGCACACCGTGACGGTGGCGTTGCGCCCGATCAGCAGTTGGGACACGGGCCGGCCGACCAGCTCCGATCGGCCGACGACGACGGTGGGGGTGCCCGCCAGTTCGATGTCGTAGGCGTCGAGGAGCTCGATGATTCCCGACGGGGTGCACGGCCGCAGGCCCGGCAGGCCGCGCGCGAGCAGCCCGACGCTCGCGGTGGTCAGCCCGTCGACGTCCTTCTCCGGCGGGATGCGCCCGACCAGGGCGGCGCCGTCGAGGCCGGCGGGCACCGGTAGTTGCAGCAGGATCCCGGACACCGCCGGGTCGGCGGCCAGGCTGTCCAGCAGCGCGGCGACCTCCTCCTGCGGGGTCTCGGCGGGCAGGTGCTGGTGCAGATCGGCCATGCCCGCCGCCACGCACGCCTTGCGCTTGCCGCCGATGTACACCGCGGACGCCGGGTCGTCGCCCACCAGCACGGTCGCGAGTCCCGGCTGACGGCCGGTGTCCGCGCGGAACTCGGCGACGTCCTCCGCCACCTCCGCCCGCACCCTCGCGGCCACGGCCTTACCGTCGATGATCACTGCACTCACGTCGACCCCTCGCCCTCACGCTCGATCCGCCGGCCGGGCCGGCCATGGCCGCACCTACCGCCGCCGACGCCTCGTCCGAGCGTGCACGCTACGCGACGCGACCTTCGGAAGGTCGACCCCGTCGGCGACCTCGACGAGGTCCTCGCCGAACCTACCCGGGTGCTGCGCCCCCGGCGGCCGACCGGCGGTCGTCGGCGCGACCTGCCCCGGCCGACCAACCGCTGCTCCCGTGCGTTGGTTCTCGCGCGGCCAGGGCCGGACCCCGCCCCGTCGCGCGGAGCGTTCGGGGACCTGGCTCGCCGCGGCGCTACGCGGGTCAGGTGCCGAGCTGGCCGGCGGACAGCGGGCGCATCGACGGCAGGCCCGGGGACGCCGCCGCGCCCAGCCACAGCCGCACCTCCCGCGACGTGCGTAGCCGCACGACTCGGGCGGCGGCGCCGTGCCTGTCCAGCGCCCGCAGCAGGCGGATCCGGCTGTCCCGCGGGTAGTTCCACAGCCAGCGCAGGAACGCCATGTCCACCTTCTCGGGGCACCCGGGCGCCATGTCCGGCCGGGTCCGCCCGCGCCACCTCGCCCAGCGGCGCAGCGCCCGGCTGATCGTGACGCGGCGCGGCAGGTCGAGGAAGACGATCAGCTCGGCGGCGGGGATACGCAGGTCGAGCGTGCCACCGTAGTTGCCGTCCATCACCCACGCCGGCTTCGCCACGAGGCCGGCGACGATCGCGCACCACTCCTGCACCGGGGTGGCCACCCAACCGGGCCGCCAGAAGTACCGGTCGAGGTGCACCACCGGAAGACCGGCCTGACGTGCGAGTTCCCGGGCGAGGGTGCTCTTGCCCGCGCCCCCGCAACCGACGACGAGCACCCGCTGGATGTCAGGGGTCATCGACGGGGGCCCGTCCGGGCCCGTCCCGAGCGTCTTCACACCCCCAGTCTCCCATTGCGGCGATCGATTGTGCTGCCGAACGTGGCCCTTCGGCGCGCGTTCCGCTCGGCGTCGTCTCGGCGTCGCCGGCACGTCGACAGCCAGCCGTCGCGGACCGCGCGGTCCGCCTGTCAGCCGGCGCTCGGATGCGCCGCGAAGAACCGCCACATGACCTCCGACGCGTCCGGCGCCGGCGGCGGCGCGTCGGCCTGGCCCCGGGGAGGCGTCCCGCCGGGCCACGCATGCCCGGCGCCCTCGATGCTGTACAGCTCCACGGCGACGCCCGACGCACACGACCCGTAGACGTCGTGGTGGACGGCACCCTGCGTGCTGCGGGCCGGCGTGGCCGCGCAGCCATCACGGCGGGTCCAGAACGTCATCGCCTCGGCGACCGAACGGTCAGCACGCTCATCTCCCTGCCGCAGGCCGGCCAGCGACGACTCGCCGCCGCCGTAAGGAACCCTCTGGTCGGCCAGCCCGTGGAAGGCGATGACCGAGACGGGTCGGCTCGGCGTGCACGTGACGGTGTCGAGGGCGCCGGAGACGGGCGCGATCGCGGCGATCCGGCCGGCGAGTTCGCAGCCGAGCCGGTAGGCCATCATCGCGCCGTTCGACATGCCGGTGACGTAGATCCGGCGGGGATCGATCCGGTGGTCCCGGGTGATCTGGTCCAGCACGGCCGCGACGAACGCGACGTCGTCGGAGTTCGTCTGGTGGGCGTAGCCACAGCAGGTCCCCGCGTTCCAGGTCAGCAGCGCGGTGCCGAGCCGGCCGCTGCCGTCGGGGTAGACGGCGAGGAAACCGGCCCGGTCGGCCACCTCGCTCAGGCCACTCTGCCGCTCGACCTGCGCGCCCGAGCCGCCTCCGCCGTGCAGGACGACGACCACCGGCAGCGCCGACGGGCTGGGTGCGGAGTCGGCGGGGAGGTGGACGAGATAGGTCCGCACGCGCCCATCGACCGTCAGGGTGTGCTCGGTGGTGCCGGCGTGGGCGACCGCGCGCCCGGACGGACCGGGCGACGCGGTCGGCTGCACCGCGGATGCCGACGGCGCGGAGGCTGAGGGCACGGGCAGTGAGGACCCCGACCGTGACGGACCCGCCGATCCGGCCATCGAACCGCCACAGGACGCCAGGCCCCCGGCGACCGCGAGCACCAGCGCGACCCTGGCCACGCCGCGCGGACCCGCCTGCCGGGACCCGCCCCGGCCAGCGCCGCCGCTCCTCGCCACACCGGTCCAGGTCAAGGTCTGTTGTGCGCTCACGACGGCGACCGTAGAGGCGGGGCGTGTGAGCCGGGTGAGAGCTCCGTACCGGAGTGCGGCGCCCGCTCAGGTCAGGCCAGCGGCGCCAGCTCAGTTCAAGCCGCGGGAGTCCTGCTTGAGCGCGGTGTCGATGGTGAGTGCGGACGCGACGACCATGCTGAGCAGCGGCTGCGGCAAGGGCCGGTGCAGCTGGACCACGTAGTTGTCGGCCGTGGTGAACATCGTTCGCATGAAGCCCTCCCAGGTCTTGGTGACTCGGGCGACCTCGGTCCCGGTGTGGTCGACGATGGCGAAGTTCCAGGCACGCCAGTTCTCAGCCTTGATCGACCCGATCGTCGCGCCACCCGACTGCAGATCAAATCTGATCTTGCCGAAAACGTTCTGCTGGACGATGACGCCCAACTCCCTGCCATCGGGCAGCGAGACGATGACCTTGGACTTGAGCAGCTTCGCCGGTCGGTGCAACAGCAGCTGGACGACGCCGACGGCGTCGCGGACCTCGAGGCGGTGGGACAGGAACTGGTCCCAGGACGTGAGCACGCGGGCGGCCTTCTTCAGCGCGCCCTGGCCGACCTCGACGACCGAGCCGATCTGGTTACCCCGCTGGTCGAATACGGCGTACTCGGCCGACACCTCGATGACCTTGGTCTTCTGGTTGACGACCAGCACCGGCTCGCTGAACAGCGTCCCGCCACCGGGCCCGGCGGCGACCACGCCCGCCTCGTCGCGAACCTGCCGCTGCACGCGCTCCGGGGTGGCCTCCGTTCGCACCGCGGCGGGATCAACGCCCTGCGCCGTCCCCCACGATGCCTTGCCCGGCCCGCCCTGCTGCGGCGCAACGCCGGGGTTGCCCTGCCCTTGCCCGAGGCCCTGCCCGCCGTAGTTGTCCTGCCCGCCGTAGTTACCCTGCCCGCCGTAGTTACCCTGCCCGCCGTAGTTACCCTGCCCGCCGCCGTACTGGTCCTGTCCGCCGTACTGGCCCTGGCCTCCCATGGGTGCCTGACCCGGGCCGGTGGGTTGGACGGGCGGTGTCGTCGGCTGGGTGTGCTCTGTCCATTGAGCGCCATCCCACCATCGAGCCCCGTGCTGCCCGCTCGGATCGGCATACCAGCCGGGCGGGACCGTCTGCGTCATGTGCCCCACTCTGACACCGGGCGTCCCCATCGGCCACACCCCCCTGGATCGACCCGTGTTCCGTCCCGGGGGGCGCCAGGAACGCTCACGATGGCGACTGGCCAGCCGATCCCGGTAGTAGGAGTTGCGGAAGGTCCACATCGCACCCTCACGGCGCAGGATCTCGTACCGGTGCAGAAACTGGAGAAAGCGCATCAGTCGCGGCGGAGTGCCCTCGGTGAGGAGGAACCAGCCAGCGCAGACGACGTAGGTCGGCCACGCGGTGTTGTAGCAGGCCAGGATCATCCCGATCGTCAGGGCGAAGGAGACTGCGTCCCAGACCCGCAGGTGCATGCTGCCCGCCTGAAGCCCATCGAACAGCGCGGCGGCCGGGCCGACGACAAGGGCGATCGCAGCCGCGGTGATCATTCCCACGAGGCCGACGCAGCCGATCGCGAGCATCCTGTCCGCGCGGAAGGTCGACTCGGGGCTGGCGGCCGACGGGCGCCGCCCGGTCGGGGACGGCTGGCTGAGCCAGCGAATCAGACCCGCCACGAAGCCGACCGGAAACCCCACGACCACACTGAACAACAGGGCAACCCCGACGCCATGCGCGGCCCCATCGCGCATTCCGCCGACGAACCCGCCGGCCAGGCCCACCAGCATGCAGGTGCCGATTCCGTGCAGAACATAACGCGAGGCGGTCGAACGCTCCTCCCACCGCCGCCGGTACACCCGCGCGGGCACCATCGCGGCTCCCGGCCGGATCATCTGGCGGGCGATGGCGACAGCGACCACGATGCCGAGGAAGACCGAGAGACCGAGCTGCACGAACCGCGCCGGACCGACGTCGCCCCCAAAGGCCAGGGCCACGGCCTCAGTCACTGCCGCCGTGACCAGCGCTGTCCCCGCGGCCGTGCACGCGACAACCGCAGGCCGGTCTAGGAGGCGCTGCCACAACAGCAGGCTCAGCAGCATCGCCACACCGCACTGGGCCGCGTCCGCCGGCACCGTGGCCGACGGAGGTGCGATCGCCCAGCCGAAGACCAGAACGATACCGGCGCTGGTCGCCGCCCCGGCGATCGCCGCCGACCGATCGACGTGGCAACCACGGGTCGCGCCGAAAACCAGCGAGAGCAGGATCCCGATGGCGAACCCGCGAGTCAGGCCGGGTGGCAGGGCCAGGGCGATGCGGTAGGCCGGGGCGGCCAGCGCACCGGCGGCGACGGTCAGCACCGCCGCCGGCACGGCGTCCTGCAGGCGCCACCAGGCCACGGCCCCCACATCAAGATCCTCCATCCGGCTGGCGAGATACTCGGCGCCGCGGCGGGCCTGCGAGGAGTTGCTGAAACGCTCGATCGCGCCGTCGAGGAAGCGATCGGCCAGATACCGCTCGAGCTCCTCCCGCCCGCGATCCTGGGCGAGGTTCACCAGGTCACCGGGCTCCAGCTGGTGGGCCGCGCCCTCACAGCAGCGGCGCACCAGCGAGAGCATGAAAGGCGTGCTCACGACATCGGCGAGTACCTTGCCTGGACGTCCCCGCAGCTCCGCCAACAACGGCGACCAGCGCCGCGGATCCGGCCGGCGTTCGGCCACCTGATCCAGGTAGTCGGCGGCCCCTGCCGGGTCCACCGCGGCGATCGTCAGCGTCGTCACGTCCGGCAGCTCGTCCAGGCCCAGCGTGCCCGGCCGACTCAGGATGATCACTCGCGCGTCCAGCAGGTGCCGGCGGATCACCGAGACCGCCGAGGCGCTGCCGACCGGCGTACGAACCTCGTCGAGCCCGTCGAGGATGAGTACAACCCGGTGCGCGGACAGCAGGGCGGTCAAGAGAGTGCGATCATGGGCGGGACGCAGACTGGCCGCGCTCGGGCAGGTCGTCCGAAGCTGACGATCGAACCACGCGGGAAAGCTCTCCCCCGGGTCCCAGGAGGAGACCGAGACCAACAAGGGGATCCACCCCGCGCCGGCGTCCGCCACCGACAGCTCTGCGCCCGGATCACCGCCAGCGCCCACCGCGCCACTCGCGCGCGCAGCACGCGGCGCCGGGGAGCTCTCGGCCAGCAGTCCCAGGGCCAGCAACAGTCCAAAAGTCGTCTTGCCGCTGCCCGCGGCGCCAAGGACAACAGCTTTACGAAGCGCACCGCGCCGGACAAGATCGGCGGCCGCGGTCTCGAAGTGCGCCGGTTCCCAGGCGGCCCTCGCACTGTCCGCGGCGAACGCCGAACCGGCCACCGCGGTGACGCCGTCCGGCCCGACCAGCCGGACCGGCACGAGTGGGTCCTCAAAGAGCTGACGCTGTTGGGCCTCGACCTGCCACATGCCACGGATCTCCGCCCGCAGGCTCTCCCGGAGCTCGTCGACCGACTTCAGAGCATGGTCCGGAAGCGCGATCGACAGGGACAACAGCGCGCCGAAAGCTCCGATGAACCCGCCGACGACAGTCGCGACGGCAAGGTTCGTGAACATCAGAACCATCAGGACCGCGCAAACAGTAGCGACAGCGACCTGAATCAGGCGCCGGTTCCTCCGTGTGGCCACCACCATCTCGCAGCTCCCCGAGCGCCGTGACGATGTAATGATCGCGGTTTCGGGGAGCGTATCCGACCGAGATAAACGGCGGTGACTCAGACGGGTTGTTCGATGACCTGTCCGTTGTCGACGTGCAGGCGGCGGGTGACGTCGACGGTGTCGAGCATGCGGCGGTCGTGGGTGACGAGCAGCAGGGTGCCGGCGTAGCCGGTCAGGGCCTCCTCGAGCTGTTCGAGGGCGGGCAGGTCCAGGTGGTTGGTGGGTTCGTCGAGCACCAGACAGTTGATGCCGACCGCCTGCAGCAGCGCCAGCCCGGCACGGGTTCGTTCGCCGGGCGAGAGCGAGGCGGCGGGCCTGGTCACCTGGTCCGCGCCGAGGCCGAACTTGGCGAACAGGGTCCGGACCTCGCCGGCCGGCCAACCTGTCGCCTGTTCGGCGACGGCCACGGGGCTCGCCTCGCCCCGGAACCGGCCGCGGGCCTGGTCGATCTCGCCGAGCCGCACTCCGGAGCCGAGCGACTGGCCGCCCGCGTCCAGCGGAACGCGGCCGAGCAGGGCTCCCAGCAACGTCGTCTTGCCGCCGCCGTTCGGACCGGTGATCACGATTCGGTCCGCCCACGCGACGGTGAGATCGACGGGGCCAAGGCTGAAGGCGCCGCGGCGCACCGTGGCCCCGGTGAGAGTCGCGACGACATCGCCGGAACGGGATGCGGCGGCGATCGACATGCGCAGCTGCCACTCCTTGCGTGGCTCCTCGACCTTCTCCAGCCGATCGAGGCGGGACTCGATCGAGCGCACCCGGGAGGCGCTCTTCGTCGCGGCCTCGATCCGCGCGCCCTTGGCGGCTCGGTCCCCGTCCGGGGACCGCCGCTTGGCCCGCAGCGTGCCCCGCACCGACTGCTCGCGTTGCCGCTGCGCCTGGGTGACAAGGTCCGAGCGCTGGTCGGCGTAGTCCTCGTAGCGATCACGGGCCTGCCGGCGGGCGACCTCGCGGGCCTGCAGATAGGCCGTCCAGCCGCCGGCGAACAGGCTGAGGCCGTGATGATGCGGATCGATCTCGGCGACGGTGTCGATGGTGCGGTCGAGGAACTCCCGGTCGTGGCTGACCAGGACGAGAGCACCGGAGAGCTGCCGGACGAACCGTTCGAGCCGGTCGAGGCCGTCGAAGTCGAGGTCGTTGGTGGGCTCGTCGAGAAGGGTGATGTCGAAGCGGGACAGCAGGACGCTGGCCAGTGATCCTCGGGCGGCCTGTCCGCCGGACAGCGCTGTCGTCTGGCTGTCGAGGGCATCGGCAGGCAGGCCCAGCTCGGCGCAGACCTCCTCGGCCCGGGTGTCGAGATCGGCGGCACCCAGCGCGAGCCAGCGTTCCAGCGCGACGCTGTAGCGGTCATCGGCGCCGGGTGCACCGGCCGCGAGTGCCTCAGCGGCGGCGTCGAGTTCGCCCTGGGCGGCGCCGACCCCGGTCCGGCGGGTGAGGAAGTCACGCAGCGTCTCACCGGGACGGCGGTCGGGCTCCTGCGGCAGCAGGCCCACCCCCGCCGTCGGCGGCGCGAGCTCAAGCCGGCCCTCGTCGAGGGGGATGAGCTGCGCGAGCGCCCGCAGCAGCGTCGACTTGCCAACCCCGTTCGGACCCACCACCCCCAGCCGGTCACCCGGCGCGACGGTGAGGGAAACCCCGTCGAGGATGGTGGCCCCACCACGGGTGACGGTGAGACCGGAGGCGACAAGGGTGGCAGACACCCCACCATCTTCGCGCAGACGCGCCGGATGGCCGCCACTCCCCCGCGCCTGATCGCCCGCATCACGGCCACCTCAGCCGTCCAGCCCCGGCAGGGCCGGTTGCTCGTCCCGCAACGCGGGCCGAGGCGCCGCCGGGTCGGCGCCGACGCGGATGGCGGGCCTCCCGGCCCAGGCCCCGACCCCGGCACGTTCGGCGAACTCGCGCACCTGCGCGCTGATCCGATCACGGTAGGAGCGGGGCGCGTAGGCGCCGTTGCCATACAGCCTGCGGTAGGGCCCGACCAGGGTCGGATGGTGCTCACCGAGCCAGGCGAGATACCACTCCCGCGCACCGGGCCGAAGGTGCAGAACCATCGGCGTGATGGAGGTGGCGCCTGCCTGGGCGATCTCCCGGACGGTCGCGGCCAGCGCGGCGGGCGAGTCCGTCAGGTAGGGCAGAACCGGTGCCATCAGCACCCCGGCGCCGAGCCCCCGATCGCGCAGCGCGGCGCACACCGCCAGGCGGCTGCGCGGTCGGGGCGCGCCCGGCTCGACGAGGCGCCAGAGATCGTCGTCGACGAAGCCGATCGACAACGCCACACCGACGTCCGTCACCTCCGCGGCCGCGGCGAGCAGATCGATGTCGCGCAGCACCAGCGAACCCTTGGTCAGCAGCGAGAACGGGGTGCGCGCGTCGCGCAGGGCGGCGATGATCCCGGGCATGAGGCGGTAACGACCCTCCACGCGCTGATAAGGATCGACGTTGGTGCCCATGGCGACGTGGTCGGCCTGCCAGCGTGGTGCCGCGAGCTCCGAGCGCAGCCGCTCGGCGACGTTGACCTTAACGATGATCTTCGTGTCGAAGTCGTGGCCGGCGTCAAGATCGAGGTAGTTGTGGGTGGACCTCGCGAAGCAGTAGCGGCAGGCATGCGAACAGCCACGGTAGGGGTTGACCGTCCAGCGGAAGGCCATCCGCGACGCCGGGGGCACTTGGTTGAGCGCCGACCGGGCATGAACCTCGTAGAAGGTCATGCCGGCGAACTCGGGAGTGTCAAAGGTGCGGGCCACCGCGTCGCGGGGCAGCAGGGGCTGCGCGCGCGCCGCGCCGCCCTCCGTCGATCTCTCGTCGGCGAGTCGTAGGTTGTCCCATCGCACGGATCCATGAGAACATGTGTTCGAACGCAAGTCCAGTGGGTCCGGCGAAGGCGAGGCTGTGATGAGGCCAGGGTCAGGCGCGCGGGCCGTCCCAGCCGGCTGGGAGGGTGTCAGGCATCCCCCAGGCCGGGTCGGGCCGGAAGTCGGTCCACGTGCCGTCGAACGGGAACGCCCCCGCCTCGACCAGCCGCAGCAGCCGCTCCCCCTCCGCGCGCACCGCCGCCGGGTCGGCTACCCAGTAGTGCCCGGGGTAGGCGAGCCGCTCGGCCAGCTCGTGCTCGTCCTTCCATTCCCACTGATGTTCCGGCGTCACCCAGACGTCAAGGTCGTGGTCGGTGGTGTCGACTCCGAGCAGTCCGTCCCGGCGCCAGGTGGTCGCGGGCTGCTCCAGGTTGATGTACCAGCGGACGAACCGGCCCTGCCAGTCCCAGAACCACCACACCGAGTTGGCTCCCTGAGAGGGGACCAGCATGAAGATGTTCGGTCCGCGCCACACCGACGTCGTCATCACCGTCGGCTGGCGGATCCACTCCGCGAACGGCATGTCCCGCAGACCGCGGCCATCCGCGCTCAGTTCGACCGCCATCGGGCAGCCGTGCGGGATCCACAGGCGCAGTCCGCGTTCGTCGTGCCCGACGACATGCCCGGTGCGGACGAAGACGAGCCGCTTGGTCGTGAACGAGCGGTGCACGACGATTTCGCCGGGCGTGTACGGCGCGGCCGCGCGAATTCCCCGCGATGTCGCGCCAGGTTCGGTGTCCGGCCACCCGGCGGCGCCGGGTGCGGGAACGGTGTGACGCGCGGCCGGCGCACCGCGGGCGGGTCCGGCCTCGGAGGGCGGCATCGCGGCGCCGCCGGGATCGTTGACCGCGGGGCTGTCCGGCATTGTCACGGGCTGACTGTACGGCGAAGCACCCTCTGGGCCACCCTCTGCCGGCCAGCTGGACCACTGCGGCAGCGGGACCCCGCTGTCCCGGCCGCGGCGGACGCTCAGCCGGAACGCGGCGGAAACCGTCACGCCATCTGGTCTCGCTTTGCTGACAGAGCGGCCTCGTGGGCAGCCGGCGGACCGTTTCCGCCTCCACGCGGCCAACGCAGGAGCGGCTTACCCCGTGACCACCGCCGCATCGCCCCGGCACTCACCGCCCACGCCTGGCCCGTCAGCTACGGACCCGGCCCGCACGGCCCGTCACGACGGCCCCGACCATTTGGTGATCTCCGCGCATCCGATCCTGCGGCGATTCTGGTACGCGGCCTGCTTCGCCGCCGAGCTGGCGGGCGAGCCGCTGGCCCGCACCGTCCTCGGCACCCCGCTGGTGCTGTGGCGTGCCGTTCCCGGCGAGCCGGCGAGCGTCGCCCTGGACCGGTGCGCCCACCGGGACGCACCGCTGTCCCGGGGCTGGGTCACGAACTGCCACCTGGTCTGTCCGTACCACGGCTGGGAGTGGGACGCGGCCGGGCGGACCAAGCGGATTCCGCAGTTTCCGGGCTCGCCGCTGCCGACCCGTGGTGGGTTGACCATGGTCGCCTCGCGGGAACGTTACGGCCTGGTCTGGGTGTGCCTCGACGACGATCCGATCGTCGGCGTCCCACCGGTGCCCGAGTACGACGACCCCGCCTGGCGGGTCGTCCCCGAATACGAATTCGCCTTCGACTGCACGGCGATGCATCTGTTGGAGAACAACTTCGACCCCGGCCACGTCGCGTTCGTCCATCGCAACACCTTCGGGAATCCGAACCGCGCCGAGCTGACCGACACCGTTGTCACCCGCGAGCCCTACGGCATCCGGACGGAGGGTCGGGTGCCGGTGGACTCCCGGCCCGGCCAGACCGGCGAGACGGTGCGAACAACCGTGTCGCGGCTGTACGCCCCATTCCACGCGCACCTGCACATCACCTACCCGGACGGCCTGCGGCACGTGATGGTGAAGGCGATCACCCCGGTCGACGACAACCGCTGCGTGCTCACGCAGATCGTGCTGCGGACGGACCGCGAGGCGGACCGTCCCAGCGCCGACATCCTGGCCTTCGACGTGGCGGTGGAGAACGAGGACCGCGAGCTGCTCGAACTACTCCCGACGCCGTTCCCGCTGGCAACGCACCTCAACGCGCACGCTCGCGCCGACCGCGACAGCCTGGCCATCCGCCGTCTGTGGACCGACCTGATCACGGGCCGGTGGGTGCCCAGCTGGTAGATCATCCGGGGCGGGCCCGCGGGCCGGGGTCAGGCTTCCTCGGCGCCCGGTGCACCGTTGACCAGGAGGTCGGCCCGGCCGACGACGTCGTCGGCCGCGAGGTAACGCTCCTCGTGGCCAGCCCAGCGGTCCCAGTGCGGGATGAAGGCGTCGCCGTCGCGGGTCAGTGCGCGTCGGCGCCGCACCAACTCCGGCGCGGCGACGTAGACCAGACCCGACAGCCCGGGCGCCGCCGCCCGCGCGCCGGCGCCGACGCCCTCGACCACCAGCAGGCCGGGCGGATCCAGGGTCGCCTCGGAGCCGTAGCGCCCCGCCGCCCAGTCATATCGTCGCCAGCACGGCCGGTGGCCGTCGGCGAGCCGCCGCAGGATGCCCTCGACGAGCTGCCCGACGCCGGCGGCGAGCCCGTCCCAACCGTCGTACAGGTCATCCATCGACACGACGGGCGCCCCGAGCCGCCCCGCGACCGCCCGGGCGAGGGTGGTCTTCCCCCCACCGGAACGACCATCCACCGCGAGAACCCGGGTGCCACCGGCCCCCGCCGGCCGGTGCGCGATCCACCCGGCGACCCGCGCCGCGGCCGCGTCCATCGGCTTCGACGGTTCCACTCGCGGTGACACCCTGCCGCGGTCAGGCCGGATCAGTGCTCGTGCGGGGCGAGGGCGAGCTCCAGGTGCGCCCGCAGCCAGGCGAGCCGGTCCCCGCTGTCGCCGTCGAACGGGATGTGCACGACCGGCCGGTTGCCGGGCCGATAGGTGAGGTCGAGGCTGGTCGACCGCGTCGCGATATCGCCGACCTCCGAATACCAACACCTTGTCACACGGGCCGGGCGGCAGCCCCGGCTGCGCAGGAACGCCGTCATAGCTACAGCCTCGCCGCAGTCAGGATGACGCGCCAGGTGCTGTCAGTACCAGTATCACCGCGCCACCCGCTACCAGACCCGCTCCGGCCGACCCCCGGGTCCGGTCAGGCGGTGGGGCCGCCCGCGAGGACGGACCAGCCGGCGTCGAGGCGCAGCACCGAGCCGGTCGCCGGGCGCAAAGCCGGATCGAGCGCGAGGCCGACCGCGGCGGCGACATCCTCGGGTTCCAGGAGCCGGCCCAGCACCGAGTTGTCCGCCAGCACCTGCTCGCGCGATGCGTCGAGCATCCGCGCGGTTGCCTCGGTGCGCACCGCGCCCGGGGCGACGGTCAGCACGCTGATCCCGTCCCGGGCGGTCTCGGCCGCGACATGCCGGGCGAAGGTCGCCAGCGCCGCCTTCGCGGTGCCGTGCGCGAGCCGGCCGCCGCCGACGTAGTCAGCCGCTGTGCTGCCCAGAAAGACCAACCGCCCCTCTCCCCACGGCCGCATCGCGGCCACCACCCGCTGGGTGATGTGGAACGCGCCGGCCAGCTCGTCGTTGATCTTCGCGGCGAACTCCGACCAGGTCAGCTCGGCGAGCGAGGCGAACGGAGGCGGCGCGGTGTTCGCGTTCACCACCAGTGCGTCGATCCGGCCCCTCTCGGCCAGCACCTGCGCGACCATCGCGGCGACCGTGGCCGGATCGGTCACGTCGCAGGCCAGCGCGGTCGCGCTGCCGCCGTCACGGCGAATTCCGGCAACCACGGCGCCCGCCGCGTCAGCGTCGCGCCGGTAGTTCACGATGACGTGATAGCCGCGGCGGGCCAGCTCGGGGGCGATCGCCGCGCCGATTCCCCGGCCCGCGCCGGTGACGATCGCTGTGGGAGGCGTCATTGTCTCCGTCCCGCCTGTTACCCGCGCCCACGCCTGGCTGGGAAAGCGGCCTCGGGCCTGGTTCCGTCGTCAGGAATGCCGACACCTCGGCGGCGAGTCTCGCCGGGCGCCGTCAGTACCAGTATTAGCAGGCTCTCGGCACCATTACCAGGTCCGCCCCACGCTGTATCCAGGTCGCGGAACACCCTGGTGTCCCTGTGGCATCCGAGCTGGTCGCCGCAGGGCGGCCTCGTCTCTGCCGACGACCGGGCGGCGACCCTGTTCTACGCGGCGACCGGGCCGGTCGACGCCATGAATCCCGACGGTTCCGGCGACCGCCTACTCGACTCCGGGGCCGCGAGCGGCCCCGTCCGCTGGGCGGCTCCATGGCTGACCTGGCAGTTCCTGCCCACGTCCGACGCCTGCCAGCGCGATCTTCCCGGTGCCGGGCCGGGGCCAGATGGTGGCGGCCCCGGCCCAGCTGGATCAGCCTGCGGGGGTCAGGGCCCAGCCGCGGTCCTCAGCGAAGGCGGGCGACAGGGCGACGAGAGGTGGGAAGATCAGGGCCGGGTGCAGGCCGAGGGTGAGCTCGTTGTCGACGACGCCAATGGTGAACGTGCCGGGCCGCGGCCCCTCGGAGATCCGCCACTCACGCGGCTCCGGCCGCGGGAGGACCCGCTCGAACACGTCGGGCTCGCCCTCGAACCCGACGAACTGGGGACCGGAGGCACGGCGGATCGTGTAGGTGCTGTCGCCGTTGCTGCCATTACCGGAGTTCCTGATTTCCCAGTCCTGCCCGGGGCCCTCGCCAGGCAGCAGGAAGAGGTTACGGTTGTCGGGTGAGCTCAGGGTCAGATTGTCCCGGCCGTCAATACTGATCCGGTACACGCCGTCAGAGATTGCGCTCATAGTCTCCCCGTTTCTGGTCATGCGGTGGCTGGCCCGATGAAGGCCACAGTCGTATGGGATGGCGCACGCCTCGCCCCGCGGACACTCACAGCCCGCGCTGCGGGTTGAGTGCCGCCGGCACGGCGACGTGCTCTCGACGCTGGGTGCACGCGGGCCCGTGAGCTGGAGTTCGGAGGCGAGGTGGCCCGCCCTTGGCACCATCTCCATCATGCCCGCAGGAGCGGCGACTCAAGGCTCACTCCACTCAGCATTCCGATATGCGTTACATTGCCGACCGGTATGAGAGGCTTGTCGAACTCGGGCGTTTCATCGCGAACGAAATCGCACACCCATCATCGACGGGCGTCGAATGCGTCACGCTTCCCGAGATGGCCCTACCCGCATGAAATCGAGGCAATTAATTCGCCTACCAATTCGTACGCATTAGGGTTCAGAATGTGTCGCGACGGCGGTCCCGGGTGCCGTTGTGGGCTCGGTGGCCAGTGGCTCCTGGGCGGGCTCGTGCCCCGGGTCGGCACGGCGGCGCAGGGCGGGGACGGTCGCGGCGAGGGCGCCGAGAGAGAAGGCGGCGATGTGGCCGACGCTGTCGAGGTCGACGTCGACCACCCCGTAGGTCATCGCCGGGAGGATGACGACCAGCGCGATCCGAGCGACCGTCCGCAACCGGTGGCGGCCGGGCAGGACGACCACGGCCGCGAGCGAGGCCGCGACCACGTAGCTCGGCCCGACGTCCAGGATGTGCAGCGCGCTGGTGGGGAGCTGGCCACCGGCGACCCGCAGCCCGAGGATGCCCTCCGAGATGAGCGTGGCTCCGGTGTGCCCGCCGAACAGCACCGCGAACGTTGCGACGCTGCCGACCGTGTACTCGAGTCCACCGACGGCGAGACCGGCGAGGGCGACCCAGGGCGCGACCGGTCCTTCCGTGACCCAGGGGATGCTGCCCAGCAGGACGCCCAGCGGATGGTGCACGAGCTGGTCCAGGGTGGTGCTCGTCGCCCACTGCCAGCGGTGCGCCAGCTCGGGCGCGGTTCCGCGCATCACCCGGGCCGCGACCAGCGCCGCCACCAGCACCGAAGTCACCGGAAAACGGCACGCGAGGCAACCCGCGGCGGCCACCGTCGCCAGCACGCGCCGCGCGGGGCAGGCTGCCGCCGCCGCGGCGGCCAGCGGCAACCTCGTCGCCCTGCTGTCGAGGGGTGGCGCGGACAGCGGCGCACCGCCGGGCGACAGCGGGCTGGGCACGGCGAACCCAGGTCGGCAGTCATGCCATGGATCTGGACGCTTCACGGAGCACCCCCGCCCGACGAGGAACGCGTGCAACCTTTGTGACATCGTGGCCTGGCTCGGCATTCCCCGCGAGGGCACCAGCCATGCCGACGTGGGAACGTCCACAGTTCGGACGACGGGCCCTCGAGGGGCCGCCGATGTGCCTGGGGGCTGAGCCGGGGCGCGTTTACGCCCTGTCGGTCCTGGTCCGGGCGCTGTGCGCGACCGGCAGGCGGAGCTGCACCGCGTTGCGCGGGGCGAGGGACCAGGCGAGGCCATCGCGTAGCGCCGGGCGCCAGACGCCGAAGTCATGGCCGCCGGGGCGAAGCCGCAGCACGACGGTGAAGCCCGGCCGCCCGCCCAGGGCCGCGGCCATCGCGCGCGTGTCCCCGTACGCCTCCCGGTCGGACTCACCGCAGTCGAGCCAGACCCGCATCGGAGGATCAGCCGGTAGGTGCGCGGCGTAGCGGGCCGGCGTGTTCGCCGCGACGACGCCGGCGAGGTCGGATCTGGGACCGAACAGGCCGACCATCCCGCCGTTGTGGGTAGGCCGGTCCATGCCGGACATGTCCACGATCGTGGCGACCAGGTCACGGTGGCGCAGACCGAGGTTGAGCGCGCAGAACCCGCCCGCGGACATCCCGGCGAAGGTGCGCTCCGTGCGCCCGGGCAGCACCCGCAGGCGGGCGTCGATCGTGGGAATCACGTCGTCAACCAGGTAGGTCTCGATGTGCTCGCCGGGTCGGTCGACGCATTCGCTGTCGTCGAGCCAGCCGTGGCTCAGACGGGGGGCGACGAGGATCGCCGCCCGGTGGTCCGCGGCGAGCCACGCCCCGGTCTGCGCCGCCCGGTCCGCCCGGAACCAGTCGACCGGAACGCCCGGCGAGCCGTGCATCAGGTAGACCACCGGGAAGCGGGCGCGCGGCTCGCTGAAGTACTGCGGCGGGAGATACACCAGTGCCTGCTGGGCGCCGAAGCCGCTGCGCACCCCGGGTATCCGCAGGGTCACGACGGTGCCCTGCGGGTGGGCGCGGGCCGGCGCGTCGGCGGCGGCGACCCGCGAGGACGAGGCTGGCCACGACTTCACCCCGATGACGTCGTCCACCCGCGGCAGGTAGCTGTAGTGCGCGTTGACGAGGTCCGCGGCGGTGGCGACGCTGAACGCGACGGCCAAGCCGGCCGTCGCGACGGTGACGGTCCGGCCGTGGCGGGACAGCCGGACGCAGCTGACCCAAGCGGCGACCGCCAGCACGCCGAGGCCGAGCAGGAACCACTTCCCGATGACCACGACCGAGCCCATCAGCCACCCCCTGACACCGAACCGTCCGCGTTGCGCCGCGTCTGCCGCCGCGGCAGGCGAGAGTCAGGATGCGCCCGGCGTCCGCGTCCGGTCCGTGCCCGCGAGGTCCCGGTCGTCGCAGCCGTTCCCGCGCCGCCGACGCGCGAGGCCGGCGGCGCTCCGGCGGGGCCAGGGCAGCCGGTCCCGCCAACTGGGCCAGACCAGGAACGCCTCGGCCTCCAACATGGCGACGGCGATCCGGGGAAGCTCCGACGTCGCCGGATAGCACACGAAGCGTGGCTGCCAGGTCGGGGCGAACTTGGCGTTGAACCGGTAGAGGCTGTCGATCTGGAACCAGCGGGACATGAACATCAACAGTCCGCGCCAGCCACGGATGATCGGGCCGGCGCCGAGCCGCTCGCCGCGTTCCAGTGCCGAGCGGAAGAACGCGAAGTTCAGGGACAGGTGCCGCACGTCGAGGTCCGCGGCCTGGCGCAGGGTGCTGACGATAAGGAACTCGTTCAGCCCGTTGTCGGCTTCCCGGTCGCGCACCATCGCGTCCAGGGAGAGCCCGTCGCGACCCCAGGGCACGAAGTGCAGCAACGCCCGCAGTCGCGGCGCCTCACCCGGGAACGGCGCGTCGCCTCCCGCCCGCACCGTCGTCGCTGGCACGGCGATGGACGGCGCGGCAATCGACTGCCCAGGCATCGACCGCCCAGGCATCGACCGCGCGGCGTCCGGCGGCGCGGCGTCCGGCGGCGTGACCTCTGACGGCACGGCCTTCGGCAGCGCGGCCACCGGCTGCCCCGCTTTCGCCTGCTTCGGCCTCGCCTGCTTCGGCCTCGCCTGCTTCGGCTTCGCCTGTTCGGCTTTCAGCGGCGCGGCTTTCGGCGTGCCGCCGCCGGGAGCGGCGCCTTCGTAGGCGAGGACGACGACGCAGTCCCCGTCGGCGGGATCGCCCAGCCGGCCCAGCGCCATGGAGAACCCGCGTTCGGTCTGCGCGCCACGCCAGGTCGCGGCCTGGCGCTTCACCCGGGCGATGGCGTCCGGGTCGAGGTCGCGCACGCGGCTGGCAACCGCGGTGTAGCCGGCCCGTTCGACGCGCGCCACGGCCTGCCGGACGTTGCGCATCGCGCGGCCGTCGAGGCTGAACGTGGCGGTGTCGACCACGGCCTCATCCCCGAACTCCAGGGCGGTGAGACCGGCACGGGTCCATGCCGTCCCGCCGGCCTCCGAACAGCCGATGACGGCAGGGGTCCAGGCGTGGTCGGCGGCCTCGCGCAGGAACACCCGCAACGCCCCGGGCCAGGCCTCCCGGTCACCGAGCGGATCTCCGCTGGCCAGCATGACCCCGTTGACGACCCGGTAGGCGACACAGGCCTTGCCGGTCGGCGACCAGATCACCGACTTGTCGGAGCGCAGTGCGAAGTAGCCGAGCGAGTCGGCGCCGCCGTGGCGGGCCAGCAGCTCACGGACCCGCACCTGGTCCAGCTCGGTGAGCCGCGGCCGCGGGCACGGCGGTCGCAGCGCGAGGTAGGCCGTCGTCCCGATCGTGCCGACGCCGAGGGTCAGCAGCACCCGGAACGCCAGGTCGGCGAAGCGGTCGGAGGTGAAGTGCAGCGGGCCGGGGATACCGACGAGCCCCAGCACGATCTGTTCCAGCTGGGCGGACCAGGAATGCGGCCCGGCGATGCGGTGCTCGCGCAGGTGCAGCAGCAGGAAGCCGTTCGCGATCGACACCGCGGTCAGCAGCAGGCCGACGCCGAGCGCCCGCCAGCGCGTCGACGGATCGCCCTTGGCCCGAAACTCGCCGCGGGCCAGGACGAGGGCGCCGAGCAGCGCGGCCGACGCCGCCGCCTCGTCGTAGTCGAGTCCTTTGGCGACATGCAGGACGACGCCGACGCCCAGCAGGACGACGACTCCCCGCCAGGCCCGCCGTTTGCGCCGCCGCAACCCGGCCGCGAGCAGCATCAGCAGCATGCCGACCACGACGGTGAACGCCGCCGCCTGGCGCGAGGCGGCGGCAGGTAGCAGAACACGCAGGTCGGCCAGGCGCGTACGCCACTCCGGGGTCAGCGCCGAGACCACGTCGAGCAGCCCGATGACGAAGGTCAGCAGCGCCGCGAGCCGCGGCACCCACGGCCGGCCCGCAGCCGGCAGCCGCAGCCGCCACCGCACCCCGTTGACC
>NZ_JALKFU020000169.1 GCF_023242965.2 Frankia sp. AgKG'84/4 | reverse complement strand
GGTGGTGCCCGCCGGCGGCGGGCCCCACCCGGCCGGGCGCCGACCGCCTCATTGGGCGCCCCACGAACGGGCCGCGTTTGTCCGCGCGGCGGGTGTCCCCGTGGGGTCAGAGCCTCGCGCGCAGGCCGCTGACGACGTCGATGGTGCGCGCTCGCTGCGCCGGGTCACCCAGGACGCTCACGAGCAGCTCGGTGGAGCCGGCGTCGGCGTAACGCCGCAGGGCCCGCTCGACGTCGGCCTCGTCGCCGGCGACGATCGTCTCCTCCACCCCGCGCAGGCCCTCCCGGTCGAGGACGGCCCGGTAGGCGGGGAAGTCCGCCGCGAAGCCGACCTGCTCGGCCACGGCGGTTCGGACGCGGTCCGGGTTCGCGGTCACGCACACCCCCACGGCCGTCACGACCCTCGGGTCGGGTCGCCCCGCGGCGGCGGCGGCCTTGGTGATCGTCGGCACGATGTGCTCGGCGACCGTCCGTGGCCCGGTCCACACCGTCACCGTGCCGTCGGCCAGTTCGGCGGCGGCCCGCAGCATCGCCGGCCCGAGCGCGGACAGCAGCACCGACGGGGTGATCGCGACGGGCGCGTCCACCCGCCCGATGGCCGTCACGCTCTGCCCCCGTATCTCCACGGCCTCGCCGCGCAGCAGCGGGACCAGCGCGCCTAGGTACTCGCGGAGATGGCGGACCGGCCGGTCGTAGGAGTAGCCGAACATCCCCTCGATGATCGCCCGATGGCTCGGTCCGATACCGACGGTGATCCGCTCGGAGGCGACCGCCTGCGCGGTGAGTGCCTGTCCGGCCAGCGCCAGCGGGTGGCGCGGGTAGGTCGGCACCACCGCGGTGCCGAGCTCGATGCCGGGCACCGAGGCGGCGCCGAGCGCCACGAGGGTGAGCGCGTCCCACGACAGCAGCTGGGAGAGGTAGACGCTGGCGAAGCCCGCCCGCGCCGCGGCGCGGATCTCCTCCAGCGCCGCGGCCGGGTTCGCCACGGCCCCGAGGTACAGCCCAACTTTCATGCATCACTCCTGGTGAGTCGGGATGGCAGGCGAGGTCGCCGGCACCAGCTGGCGTCCCTCAGGTCTCACCCTGCTGGCCGCGAGTTGTGTCACAGGGTGACGAGATGTTGTCTCATAGTGCCCGCCCCACCACTCTTCATGGAGGGCATCGGCCAGGGGGCGGCGCCGCGCCCAGCCGGCGCGTTCCAGGTCGGGGTGGGCTTCGAGGTGCGTCACCGGCCCGACGCACAGCCACGCGACCGGACGCACCCCGGTGGGAATCCCGAGCAGCTCCCGCACGAACTCCTCGCGGTAGAACGACACCCAGCCGACGCCGAGGCCCTCCGCGGTGGCCGCGAGCCACAGGTTCTCCACCGCCAGGCAGACCGAGTACAGCCCGGCGTCGGCGATGGCGTGCCGGCCGAGCACCGCCGGCCCACCCCGGTCCGCGTCGTAGGTGACGACGAGACACAGCGACGACGACAGCACGCCCTCGATCCGGATCGGGGCGAAGCATTCGGCCCTGGGCCCGGTCAGGGTCGAGGCGAACACCGCCCGTTCGTCCTGGACATGGGCGTGGAAGGCGTGCCGGGTCCGGTCGTCGGTGACGCGGATGAAGTCCCAGGGCTGGGTGAGCCCGACGCTGGGCGCGGCGTGCGCGGCGGTGAGGACACGGGTGAGCACGTCGGCGGCGATCGGCGCGCCGGTGAACTCACCCCGCACGTCCCGGCGCCGGTGCACCAGGTCCTGGAAGGCGAGCGCGGCGCTGGTGGCACGGTCGGGCGCGCTGGTGCGCGCGGGGTGATGCTGGCTGGGCACGGCAGGCTCCCGCTGTCGGGCCGCCCCGGTGGGCGGCGTCCGTGCGAGGCCGGTCTTCGGACTTCCGGATCGTCGCCGTACCGTCCGCCTTCCCAGGCCCGAAGGCCCAGTGGCCGCGTGGGTACGCGTGGACGGCTGCTCCCCGGTCACCGCGGCGGGCCCGTGCCGGACTCACACCGGCTTCCCGATTCTCCCCGGTCACCCGGGGCACCCCGCGTACGTTGCCGCCGCCGACCGTATCCCGGCCTGGCCGAGGACGCGTCGCGCGACCGCCCAACCAGGCCGGCGCCGGGCCGCGCCGCCGGTGAGGCCCGGCGCCGGTGGGACCCGGCGCCGGTGGGACGTGCGTGGAGCGTCCGCCTCCGCTTCCCACCGCTTTCGACCGCCCCGGGACACGACGGACGTCGATGTCGCTTGACCGACAGCGGAGCCCGGAAACCACGCCGTCCGGGCTCCGTGACCGTGCCATTTCGCTCCGGGTATGGTTACCCCGGAGAGGGTCGGATTCCGTGCCACGGCACCGAACCGCTCCGTGTCCACCAGGGGGATGAATGACGGGCATCGGCCGGATCCGGAAAGGCGATCGCCTTCCGCCCGACGCGCCGACCACCGCAGCTCTGGCCCGCAGAACGGTGTCCGTCCGCACACCGCGCTGTCCGTTTCGGGGGCCGCGCGGATGACGGAATTTCCGGTGGGACCGGCTGGTCTTCCGGGCCTTCCTCTCCGGCCACACGATCCGTCGCGGATAGGCCAGTACACCGTGCGCCGCCTTCTCGGCGAGGGTGGCATGGGAACTGTCTACTTCGCGCTGACCCGCTCCGGCCGACCGGTCGCGGTGAAGGTGATCCGGGCGGAATACGTCGCCGCCCCGGGATTCCGGGAGAGGTTCCTCGAGGAGATCGAGAACGTCCGGCAGATCCAGCAGTTCTGCACCGCCGCGGTCGTGGACCTCGATACGGGACCGACTCCGTACCTGGTGACGGAGTACGTCGACGGGCCGGATCTGCGCCGCCAGGTCGCCGAGGGCGAGACCCTGGCCGGCAACGACGTGAAGCGGTTCGCGATCGGGGTGGCGACCGCGCTGTGGGCCATTCACAGCGCGCGGGTCGTGCACCGTGACCTCAAGCCGGGCAACGTGCTGCTGGCCCAGCACGGCCCGCGGGTCATCGACTTCGGTGTCGCCTCGGCCATCGGCGCGACGGTCGGCAGCCGCGACGCCGGCCCCGCCGTGCCGCAGTGGCTGACCCCGGCGTTCATGGCCCCGGAGCAGGCCATGCGGGCCCGGTACGGCGCGGGGATCGACATCTCCTTCCCGGCGGACATCTTCGCCTGGGCCGGCGTGGTGCTGTTCGCGGCGACAGGCCGCGCGCCGTTCGGTGAGGGAGACTTCCTGCACCTGTTCGACGAGGTCGTCTACGGCGAGGCGACTCTCGACGGTCTGCCGGCGGAGCTGCTCGGAATCGTGCGCCAGGCACTCGAGAAGAATCCGGCGCGCCGGCCCAGCGCCCGCCAGCTCCTCGCGAGCCTGCTCGGCGACACGGCGAACGACACCGCCGAGGCAGGGGAGGCCGAGGCGGACCGCGGCTGGGAGACCACCGTGATGGTCGGGCACGAGTCACCCCCGCCACCGGCGACCGTCCCGCCCCCGCCGCCCCCCAGCTCGAACCGGGGCCGCCGACGGCCCACGCTGATGCTCGCCGCCGCGCTGGTCACCGTGGTCCTGCTGCTTCTGCTCCTTCCCGGGTCGCCGCTGTCACCCTGGCCTCGGTCGAAACAGCTGGGCGCCTGCCCGTCCGTCTCCGTCTACACCGGGCAGAAGGGAACGCCGTACTACGCCTACGCTCAGACGCTGGGGCGCGACCTGCACCAGCGCTATCCCGGGACGAAGGTCGTCGTCGACGCCACCGACGGCACCGCCGACAATCTCGGTCGTCTGCAGGACGCGGACGGCTCGACCTGCGCCCTGGCGGTCGCCCAGCTCAACACCGCCGTCGACGCGTACAACGGCGTGTTCCAGTTCGAGGGCAAGGCGCTGCCCGCGCTGCGCACGGTCGGTCCGATCTGGCTGGACGTCCTGCATCTGATGGTGCGCGCCGACTCCCCCGTCCAGGCCGCCAGCGAGTTGTGCGGCAAGCGGGTCTCGACGGGGCTGGGCGCCTCGGGCACCCTCCAGGTCGGCGAGGTACTTTTCCGCAACGTGCTCCACTGCCCGGGCGATCCGATTTCCCGTGGCCTCAGCCCCGCCCTGGCCGAGCTTGGCACCGGGCAGCTCGACGCCGTGCTGTGGGCGGGCGGCGCGCCGACCCCGCAGATCACCCAGGCCCTCGACAACGGCCTGAAGATCCGCATGCTCCCGCTGGACAAGTACCTGGAACCGATGGCGACGAACTGGGACGGCTCCTACGGCTTCCGCCTGGGTCGTACCTTCGTTTCCGGCGGCGTCTACGAGAACGCGATCATCGCGGACTATCCCGGGATGGCCGCGGTTCAGAGCATCGGAGTGCCGAACGGGCTGGTCGTGAACGCGTCAGCCGATTCCAGGCTGGTCGCCTTCACCGCCCGCGACCTGGTCGAGCATCGCGCCGGCTACGAGACAGCGCTGTGGGGCACGAACCGCGGCGGCCGGCACTTCGAAGCGCCGGCGCAGGCGATACCCGCGAGTTCGCTGTACTGCCTGGTCCCGTTGGCTGACGCGGCCAAGGCCTACTACGGCGCCATCGGCATCAACGCGCGCTGCGCCGGGCCGCGCTGACCGAACGCGCCGGTTGCTCGCCGCGGGATCTCCTGGTTCGGGCGTCCGCGCCACCGTGCCTGCGGCACGGACGCCCACCAGGCGAACGAGCCGAACGCTCAGCTCATCAGGACCTCCGCCCGCGACGAACCGCCAGCTCGGCGACTACCAGCGCTGGCCGCCGCGGTGATCGTTGCCCCGGTGGTCATTGCCCCGGTGGTCATTGCCCCGGTGATCGTTGCCCCGGTGATCGTTGCCCCGACCGCGGCCGGGTCCGTTGTGGTGACGCGGGTCCCGGCGCGGCTGAGGGCGGTACACCGGCCCGTGGCCGGAGCTGTGGTTGGCGAACCCGTAGCTGCCCGCGTCGCCGGCGAGGTCCTGCCCGCCGGTCGGCGCGAAGGCGGCCGCCGACGATCCGATGGTGGGTGTCCCGGTGGCTGCCTGCGCCGCCGTCGTACCGGCGAGAGCGATTCCCGCCGCCGCGGCGGTCGTCATGACGGCGAGGCCGATTTTCCTGAAACGCATGCTCATGCCTCCCCTTTTCACGGGCGGCCGACAGACGGCCGACCCGTTCCTCCCGGACACCTCGACGGCCGTTCCGTCGATTCATCAACAATAGCTGCCAAACGCGCTTTCGATTCGAGAAGAAGACGTTGCCTAGACGACGCTGTGATTCTTGCCGAACACCACCCGGTCGCGAGGACCGATCTGTTATCCCGCCGCCGCACGGCCGCCCCGACCATCTCCAAACCGGCGCCATGTCTACCCTAAAGGCCACGTCAACCGGCATTTGCAACCCAACTCCGGCCTCGGGAACGCCGAGCGAACGCGTCGTTTTCGCGGCACCGACCCCGTCGATTCGTCCGGACGCCCGCATTTTTCTTGATGTCACCTGGCACGACCCGCATCATGTGCCGCGAGCGCCGGCCTTGTTCGCGCCGTGCCGCTACCCGCGCTTTTTCCGCCGCTTTTGGTCGGCGCCGCGGCCGGCATTCTTCGCCCCGGCCACCCGGGTCATCGGATGCGTCGGCCCGCTGCACGGCAGTCCGTTCAGCGTGATCCCGGCGGGTGCGTCGTCGCCGGCGGCGGCCCGACTCGGCCTGTCGGCTACCCGATCACCCACTCACTAGAGTTCGCTTCAACGAGTTGCTAGAGTCGGCTCCAGTGAGTCGCTGGAGCCGACTCCAGCCGAGGGGGAGATCGCACCTGGCTTTCGACCCCGACGCCTCGAGTTCCCACTCCGCGCCGACTCACCAATCACCCCCTGCCGACCACCGACCACCCACCACCGAGCACCGAGCACCGACCACCGAGCACCGAGCACCGAGCACCGAGCACCGACCACGAGGGAGAACTTCCATGCGACACCACGACTCCGGCGGCAACGGCGAGCCGCTCGTCCTGATCCACGCGGCGGGCTTCGCCGACTGGTTCGTCCCGTTCGACCGCGAGCCGGCCGTCGCCGGCCTGCGCCGCCTGCGCGTGACCCGCACCGGCTACTGCGACCCCGCCCCCGCCGAGCCGCTGTCGGTGGCCGACCACGCCGCCGAGTGCGCGAACCTGCTCCGACACCTCGGGATCGACCGGGCCCGGGTGCTCGCGCACTCCTCCGGCTGCGTCGTCGCACTGCAGCTGGCGCTCGAGCATGCGGAGTTGGTCGGCGAGCTCGTGCTGGTCGAACCGCCGCTGATCGACCCGCTTGTGGCACCGGCGGACCAGGCGGCGGTCGCCGCCGCGATCAGCCCCGCTCTGGGCGCGGCGATGGGCGCCGCCGCCCAGGGCGATCTGCCCACCGCCTTCGACACCTTCATGGCGGCGGTGTGCGGACCACGGTTCCGCTCCGTGCTCGAGTCCGCCCTCGGCCGAGACGGTTTGGAGCGCGCCGAACGCGACTGCGGCTACACTTTCACCGGCGAGGTGCCCGCGCTCGCCGGGTGGCATTTCGACGCGGAGCTGGCGCGCCGGATCTCCCAGCCGGTCCATCTCGTCGCCGGCGGCGAGAGCCCGGCCCTCACCCACCGCCTCGTCGAGCACCTCGCCACGATCCTGCCCGACACCCGCACCACCGTCGTTCCCGGCGAGAACCACCTGCTTCCCCTGCGCGCCCCCGCCGCCCTCGCCGACCTTCTCCTCACCGCGACGCCCGTTTAGCCAGGTCGCTTCCCGTGGGTCCGCCGGCTGCTCGGAGAAAGACCCACCCAAAGACGTTCCCAGCCAGGCCGCGCCACACCACGCCGCGCCGCCTACGGCACTGGGGGTGACCGCCACTGGTCCGAGGTGTCGGCTCGTCGCGTGGGAAAGAGGCTTCGGGCCGCCTTTGACGGGCTCTGCGTCCGATTTGTAGCTGTCAAAGCGGCCCGCGGCAGCTCGGCCACGCACGGCCGGCGGCGGCTGGTAGCTGGGGGTGATGTCGGGCGGGCGAGAGGCGAACGCAGGCCCGCGTCCCGTCGGGGGGTGGGCGCGGTGTGACCGTCGTGGTCTCTCGGCAGGGGCATGGCGATCACCTATCGGCGGATCGGGGTGTTCTCGGGTCAGGTGCCGGCGGAGGGGCCACTGTAGGTAGATCGATCGGCGAGCAGGCGAGCCACGGGAAACCCGCCCGCTCCCGTCAGTCCCGCTAGCCCGCGTCGATACGGCGACCCGCGTGGATACGGCGACCCGCGTCGATACGGCGACCCGCGTCGATACGGCGACCCGCGTCGATACGGCGACCCGCGTGGATCATGAGGCCTGAACGGCGAGCTTGAACCTAGGAGATACCGCCTAGGAATGGCTGTCGAAGTAGCGTGCGCGCAGGTCGTCGTAGGTGCCATCGGCGTGCATCTGCAGCAGCGAGGCGTTGACCTTCTTGCGCAGGGCACTGCCGGTGGGAAAAGCGATGCCGTAGTCCTCGGGTTCGAAGACCTGCCCGGCGAGCGTCTCCTTCCGATCGTGGGCGACGTCGACGTGGTGTTGCAGGACGGGCGAGTCGTAGACGATCGCGTCGGCGTCGCCGGTGCGCAGCATCGGGTACGCGGCGTCGATGGAGGGCACGGTGCGCGGTGAGATGTCGTGGTGGCGCAGGTAGCTCTCCGCCGTGGAACCGCGCACTGTGACCACCCGTTTTCCCGGCAGGTCGGAGATCCCGGTGATGCCCGTCCGAATGGATTTGACCGTGAGCTGCGTCGTGATGGACGCGGTGAACAGGGACACGAACACCAGCCCGGCGATCAGCCAGGCGAACGTGACGATCTTGGCGAACAGCCTCTGTGGTTCACCGAGATCGCCGGCGAGCCCGACGGCGGCGGCCCGGAACATCCCCTCGCCCATGCGCCGGTGCCAACGGTGTTCGCTGCCGACGCGGGTGACCGCCGAGGTGATGGCGCCGGCGAAGATGAGCATGACGAGCAGCACGGCGAGATAGCGCCCGGTCGCGGGCGAGATGAGGTTTCCCAGCTGGTTGGACAGGTCCAGGCCGGCGGGCTTGTCGGCGGCGAGAATCTGCAGCCCCGCGTCGAACATCGGGTAGGAGAAGTCGACCTGCGTCTCCCGGTCGGCGGTGATCGATATTCCCGAGATCGCCACGTCGACCTCGTTGTCCCGGGCCCGGTCGAGCAGGGTGCGGAGGTCCGGGTACGAGACGTAGCGGGTCTGCCAGTCGTTGCGCCGGGCGATGTCGTTCCACAGGTCGACGCTGAAACCCGTGTACTCGCCGGTGTCGTCCCGCCCGACGAACGGGTCGAGCGGCTTGATGCCGACCGTGATCGTGCTGGCGGCCGCGCCGGCGGCCATCGGACGTTTCGCCGCCGGCGCCGGCGCGGCCCGCGCGGGCATCGCGGCCGCCAGAAACGCGGCGAGCAGGAGGAGTACGGCGACCCGATGGCGGGCCGTACACAGACGACCGTGGACGGTCATTGAATCGTGACCGTCACCACCCGAGCGGACAGCGGCGCACTCACCTTCCGCGCCAGACACGACATTCGCCGTTTCCGGGCGGCCGATCCACTTCGGCGAGCCAAGCGGAGAGGCGACCTCGAATATGACCGTCCCGCGAGCATTCTCCGCGGGGACGGAAACCTGCCACCAGCGAGAACAGTGGATGCGGCGGGCAGGCCGGGGGCAGGCCTGAACCGGGCGAGGCGGGGGGCATGCCACAAGTGTGAGGTAAGACGAATTCACCTGTCAATACGGAGTGTCGCCGCACACAGGCGAAGGGGAGAACAGATCAACAAATGCACCGTCTTTAGTTTTTCGTGCAGAGTGCTCCACATTGCAATCTTTCGTCCGGCCGAGACCGACTCGCCTCGACCACCACAGGGAGACGACCAACACACAGGCCCGGAGTCAGAGCCGCCGCCGCAGGGCCGGAGATCTTTATGGCTGGGCTCAGGCGGGTCGCTGGCGGGGGTCGGGGACGCCGATCGGGTTCGGCCAGCGTAGGTGGGCGGCGGCGTGGTGGGCGAGGGGGGTCAGCAGGGCGGCGCAGCGGGTGAGGGCGGCCGGGGCGAGGGCGTTCCAGGGGGCGGCGGCGAGGCGGTCGGTCGTCGCTTCGATGTCGCGCAGGGCCTGTTTCGAGGTCGGCGTCGAGGCGCCCGCGGGGTCGAGCCAGCCGCGGGTGCGCAGGCGGTCGGTGGCGGTGCTCCAGTCGTCGTCGGACCAGCCTCGTACGCGTTGGAAGTCGTCCCGGCCGACGCCGTCGAGGCCGCTGCGCCAGACGCAGGATGCGGCGCCGTCGAGACCGGCGGTCACCAGGGCGGCGACGTGGCCGTCGCCGCGGTGTTCGCGCAGGATGGTCGTGGCCTGCCAGATGACGCCAAGGCAATCGCCCGGCCAGGGCAGGGCGGCGTTGGCCGCGGCGAGCACCCGGCCGGCCAGCGGGGCGGCGC
>NZ_JALKFU020000168.1 GCF_023242965.2 Frankia sp. AgKG'84/4 | reverse complement strand
GCCTGGGTCTGCCCGGCGTGGCCACCGGCGTCACGGCCGCCCCGGGCCCCGGCTCGTCGGCCCGGCCCGGTGCCCGGACGACCGTCTCCCCGGGCACCTCGGCCAGCGCGTCGGCGAACACCTCCCCGACAGCCAGCCCCACCGTGGGCGCCAGCCCGTCCGCCTCGCCGACGGACGACGGGACCGCGGCCGTGCCGAACACCGAGGGAAGCTCGTTCAACGCCGCAGTCAACACGCTGCAGAGCGCCGGCTTCACGAACGTGACCAAGACCTTCGACTGCTACAACAGCGGCGCCGTCGACGCGGTCGTGCGGCAGAACCCGAACAGCGGCCGCGCGCCGAAGTCGACCGCGATCAAGCTGCAGATCCAGGGCAACGACTGCAAGGAAGTGCCCAACGTCACCGGCATGACCGAGGCCGCGGCAAAGTCCACCCTGAGCGGGGCCGGCTTCCTGTTCGTCAACGGTGCCTGCCCCAACGGCTACACGAGCAGCGTGACGTCCTACTCGCCGAACACCGGCCGGCATCCGAGTGGCTCCACCGCGGTGAACCTCAACCTGAAGTGCACCGCACCCGCTCCCGCACCGACCACGGCGCCGCCGACAGCGGCCCCGACCACGGCGGCCCCGACAGGGAAGAAGTAGCCAGACCGTCACCACCGCCGCCACCGGGCCAGACCCGCGTGGCGGCGGTTTGGCGTTTCAGGGCATGGACCCGTTTGAGGGCATGGACCCGTTTCAGGGCATGGACCCGTTTCAGGGCATGGACACGGCCCTGCGGTGGGCGCCGCCGTGTTGGGTCACCCGCCCGCCCAGCGGGACCCGGCGCCCTCCCCGCGAGCCGGTGCCAGCGGGTGGGCTCGACGACGAGGACGGTCGCGGCGCCGTAGCAGCGGCAGGGTCGGGTTCGGGTGTTGGCCCCTCAAGGAGGACGCCGCCGAGGTCAGCGGAGCCTCGGCGGACCGCTTCGTGCGCGGGGATGAAGCGGGCGCGGAACCCCGCGGAGAATGAAGCCGAGAACCGCCGCCTGGCGGCCGTGGCCGATCAGCTCAGCCGAAGTTGTCCATGGGCAGCGAGCGGATGTCGTCCCGCCTGAGCTGGCGGCCCAGCGGCCCGCTGGTCAGGCGGGGCGGCGCCTCTTCCTCGAGCCGCAGGCTGCGCGGCAGCGGCATCGGCACCGGGAGGTCGGGCTCCGCCTGCGGCGAGTCCGGGGCGGGCGAGTTGGACGCCGTCGCGGCCCACAGATCGACCTCGACGATGATCTCACCGTTGTCCGAGGACATCCGCAGCCGACCGCCGTGCACCTCGACGAGCCTGCGCACGACGTACAGCCCCATGCCGGCACCATCCGTCTGCCTCGTGGCCGTACCGTCGCGCTGGGTGAAGGGCTCGAAGAGCTGGTGGATCGTCGCAGGGTCCAGGTCCGGGCCGGGGTTGCGCACGCGCAGCACGACCTCATCGCCCACCCGGCCGGCGATCAGCCGCACCGGCGCACCGGGCCAGGAGTGGACCAGGGCGTTGTCGACGAGGTTCGCGACCACCTGAATGAGGGCCTGGCGGGCCATCCGCACCGGCAGCTCGGCCGGCAGGTCAACCGTCACGCTGCTCGGCGAGCTGGTGTACGGCAGGCTGGCGAGCACGTGGCGGACGACTTCCGGAAGGTCGGCGATGGTGGTCTCGTCCGCGCCGGTCGCCGTGGCGGCCGTCAGCATGTTCTCCAGCAGCCGCGACAGCCGGTCCGAGTTGTTCACCGCGGCGTCGAGCAGGTCGTCGAGCTGCGCGTCGGAGAGCCGGTTGCGGCGCCGCTTGATGGTGAGCAGGTTGCCGCGGATACCTGTCAGCGGCGTGCGGAACTCGTGCGACACCGTCGCGACGAGGTCGCTGCGGATGCGGTCGGTCTCCTCCAGCCGCGCCATAAGGCTCTGCTGCCCCTCGTAGAGCTGCTGGCGGTACTCCTCGACTCGACGCCGGGACTGCTCGTTGTAGTGCCAGAAGACCATCTGCGCGCAGGCCAGCGCGAAGATGAAGCCGGCGTGCAGTCCGGCGAGCAGCCACGCGTTGCCCATCGACGGCACGTGGGTGGCGATGATGTCGCCCATCACCAGGTTCGCGACGAACACGAACGCGATCGCCAGCAGGTAGACCGTCCACTCCTCGTACAGCGCGATCAGCGCGACGACGACGAAGAAGTGGAAGTACATCGGGGTGAGACCGTTGGAGATGTGCACCAGGACGACCGAGCAGCACAGCAGGCCCAGACTCGCGGCCAGCGCACGCACGCGGCGCCGGCCGGGCACGACCGCCGCAGCGAAAAGCAGCGCCGGCGGGCTCGCCGCCAGGAAACCGTGCTCGGGGCTCAGGCCGCGGAGGACGGCGAACAGCACGATGATCGGCAGATGCATCGCCAGGACGAGGCTCATCAGGGTGTGGCGCGCCGTCCAGTCCTCCAGTGGCAGCCCGCGACCCTGGGGCAGGCGGGTGGCCAGGCGCCGCAGCGGGCCGGTGGACGCACCACCTCGGCCTCTGGCCGCTCCCCAGGACAGCGGGGACACCGACGCCAGCGAACGCGATCGGGAGCCGCGTCGGGGCGCGCGACCTGGGCGGGCGCTGCCGTGTCGACGCCGGGCCCGCTCGGGGGTCGATGGACTGACGGTGGACATCCGCGCAAGTTTCTACCGGGAAGGCCCGGGAGCACCATGGTTGTCAAGGATGGTGTCCCATGGCGACAGTGCCCAGGTTTGACTAGGCCATCTGCACCAGACGGCACCGGGCTCAACGGAGCATGGCGCGAACCTTCGTGCGGCGGCCAGTCTGTGGTCCGCGAGGTGGCCCCAAGACGGCCACCCATGGAGGAGGACACCGTGCCCCCAGTGGCCATGACAGCCTCGACCGCGCCCATGATCGCTCCGCCGTGTGCGGCTCGCGGCGGCGCATCGACAGCTGACGCCACGGGCGAAGTCGCCCTGCCCCACGCCCGCACCCTGCCGGCCCGGCCGATGCTGCGACTGGTCTCGACCGCCCAGGCCGGTGACGAGGGGCCCGGGGCCGAGGTCCACGGTTGGGGTGGCCCCGCCTCCTGCAGCTGCCGCGAGTGCTCGATGGCTCGCCACCCGGCGGCGATGCCGAGACTCACCGTCGTTCGCTGAGCCACCAGCGATCCCGGACACGACAATGGCCCACGGAGAGCTCTCCGTGGGCCATTGTGACACCTGAAGTAAGCCGGGCATACCTTTACTCTTTCGCCGGAGAGAAAGGATAAACCCGTTGTAGCCCCGACCGGATTCGAACCGGCGCTACCGCCTTGAGAGGGCGGCGTCCTGGGCCACTAGACGACGGGGCCAAGACTTTCACCAAATGTTACCGATGTACGGGTCGTAGTGTACACGATGTCAGGCGAACCCGGCAAAGCAGCACTTCGTCCTTCAACCGTACGCTGGGGTACCAGGACTCGAACCTAGACTAACGGAGCCAGAATCCGTTGGGCTGCCAATTACCCCATACCCCATGGGGCCCTGCGTTCGGGCGCTGCCCACTCTACCTCATCCGGCGGGCTGCCTATACCCCGGGGGCCCGATGCCCAATCGGCATCCGGGCGCGATCCGCGGCTCCACCCGGCCGGCAGGACCCGTTCGACCGGTTCCCGCCGCGCGCACCAGGTCCCGGCGGGTATCAGCGAGAGACCACCGGATTGGTCAACGTGCCGATCCCCTCGATCGTGACCGCGACGGTCTGCCCCGGCACCATCGGGCCGACGCCGCCCGGCGTGCCCGTGAGCAGCACATCCCCGGGCAGCAGGGTCATCGCCGCCGACATGTGGGCGACGAGCGCCGCCACATCCCGCAGCAGCAGCTTCGTGCGGCTGTTCTGCCGCAGGTCGCCGTCGAGGGTCGTGCGCAGCGCCAGGTCCGACGGATCGAGATCCGTCTCGATCCATGGCCCGATGGGGCAGAAGGTGTCGTGGCCCTTCGCCCGCGTCCACTGGCCGTCCTGCGCCTGCTGGTCCCGGGCGGTCACGTCGTTGGCACACGTGTAGCCGAGCACCACCGACAACGCCCGTTGCACGGGCACGTCCCGGCACAGCCGGCCGATCACCACCGCCAGCTCGCCCTCGAAGTCCACCCGCTCGCTGTCCGCGGGCAGCGCAATGGGATCGCCCGGCCCGGCCACGCTCGTCGACGGCTTGAGGAACAGGATCGGCCGCGCGGGCGCGCTTTCACCACCCATCGCCTGTCCGCCGCCCATCTCACGTCCGCCGCCCATCTCACGTCCGCCGCCCATCTCACGGACATGGTCGGCGTAGTTCTTGCCGACGCAGAGCACCTTGCTGGGCAGGACCGGGGCGAGCAGCCGGACGTCGGCGAGCGGCCGGCGCACGCCGGTGAACGCGAACGGGCCGAACGGATGCGGGGCGATGCCCGCGATCTCGGCCGTGCCGTCCTCGACCGAACCCTCGACAACGCCGAATCCCGGCTCGGATCCATCGGTGAACCTCGCGATACGCACCCCCTGACCGTATCGGTCAGCGGTACCTACCCTGCCGGGTGGCGGTCACCCGCCGCCGTCAACCGCCCCCGCGACGGCGACCGGCGTGATCGGGTTCGCCAGAACGGCGAGGGGTAGCCGAGAATCGGGCCAGATTCCCGGACAGTTCAGCCGCCCGGCCACCGGCCCTCGTGCCGGACCGGCCGATGCCGGAGGCGGCCGAACGCGGTCCGACGCAGCGGAAGGGAGAACGGTGAGCGAGATCGACACGACCCCGGTGTATGACGTGGGGGCGCCCGAGCCGAAGCCGATCGACGAGGAGCTCAGCGTCAAGCTCGGCCATCTGGCCGAGGACGCGATCCTGCGGGGCAAGCCCAACGGCGCCGAGCGCTGCGACAACTGCCTGTACTACCTCGACACCGACAAGGACATCACCTACTGCTGGCATCCGAAGCTGCGGGTCCTCGTCGGTGGTGACTGGTGGTGCCAGTGGTGGGAGGAGATCCCGCAGGACTGAGCCGACAGCGGGCCCGCTGATCCACGGGCCCGGCACGGCGAGCGGCCACGGCCGCCCGCGGCGCCGGGCCCGGGCTCAGCTGGCGGTCGGGTCCGCGCGCTCGCCCTGACGGCGCAGCCCGTAGTTCACCGCGTCCTCCAGGGCGGACCAAGACGCGGCGATGATGTTCTCGTCGACCCCGATGGTGTCCCAGCGGGAGCGGCCGTCGGTGGTGCCGACCAGGACCCTGGTGACGGCGCCGGTGCCCTGCTTGCCGTCGAGGATGCGGACCTTGTAGTCGACGAGCTCCAGGTCGGCCAGGCCGGGATACGCCTTCTCCAGCGCGTCGCGCAGGGCCGTGTCGAGCGCGTGGACGGGGCCGTTGCCCTCGGCGGTCGCGACGTGGCGCGCGCCGTGCGAGCTGAGCTTGACCGTCGCCTCGCTGACGACCTCACCGTCGGGGCGCTGTTCGACGATGACCCGCCAGGACTCCAGGGTGTAGAAACGCTGCCGGCCGGTCACCTCGTCGCGTAGCAGCAGCTCGAACGACGCCTCCGCGGCCTCGTAGGCGAACCCGGCCGCCTCGCGCTCCTTGACCAGGTCCACGACGCGGCCGAGGGCCTCGCGCTCGTCCGAGAGGTCCAGGCCGAGTTCGCGTCCCTTCAGCTCGATGGTCGCGCGGCCCGCCAGCTCCGAGACGAGCATCCGCATGTCGTTGCCGACTACGGACGGGTCGATGTGCTGGTACATGTCAGGGTCGATCTTGACCGCGCTGGCGTGCAGCCCGGCCTTGTGCGCGAAGGCGCTGGCCCCGACGTAGGGCCGGTGCGGGTCGGGGACCGAGTTGGTCACCTCGTCGATGGCGTGCGAGACGCGGACGATCTCCGCCAGCCGGCCCGGCGGCAGCACGGCGCGGTCGAGCTTGGTCTCCAGCCCGGCGATGATACTGAACAGGTTCGCGTTGCCGCACCGCTCGCCGTAGCCGTTCGCCGTGCCCTGCACGTGGGTCACCCCGGCCTCGACGGCGACGAGGGTGTTCGCCACGGCGCAGTCGGCGTCGTTGTGGCAGTGGATGCCGAGCCGGGCGCCGGTGGCGGCGAGCACGTCCGCGACGACGGTGCCGACGCGGCCGGGCAGCATGCCGCCGTTGGTGTCGCAGAGCACGACGACCTCGGCCCCGGCCTCGGCCGCCGTCGTGACGACCTCGAGGGCGTAGTCCGGGTGGACCGCGTAGCCGTCGAAGAAGTGCTCGGCGTCGAGGAAGACCCGCTTGCCCTCGCGGCACAGGTGGGCGACCGTGTCCCGGATCATCGCCAGGTTCTCGGCGGCGTCGGTGCGCAGCGCGCGCTCCACGTGCCGCAGGTCGGACTTCGCGACCAGGCAGACCACCGACGTCCCGGCGTCGCGCAGGGCGGCGACCTGGGGATCGTCGGCGGCGACGCGGCCGGCGCGGCGGGTGGCGCCGAAGGCGGCCAGCCGGGCCGTCGCCAGGGTCAGTTCGGTGCGGGCGCGGGTGAAGAACTCCGCGTCCTTCGGATTCGACCCCGGCCAGCCGCCCTCGATGAATCCGACTCCGAGATCGTCGAGGTGGCGGGCCACCGCGAGCTTGTCACCGACCGAGAGCGACAGCCCCTCCTGCTGGGTACCGTCACGCAGGGTCGAGTCATAGACGTGCAGGGAATCGGGATCGTATGGCCGCACGGGCGGGCGCCTCTCCGGTGACTCGGATGGCCGCGGGACCAGGTCGACCGTGGCCGCCCCGCCGCCCGGATCTTGCTCCGGAGGTGACCTCCGGTGGGGGCGGGATCTGGGGCCGCCACGCGCCCGGTCCCATGGTCAGCGACCGGTGCGCGCGACGGAGACGGGTTCGCCGCCGGGTAGCTAGCCTACGATGTAACAGTCCCGACATGTAATGACTGTGACGCGCGCAACAACAACAGGCCACGCGCAGACCACGTGGCCAGCTAGTCGCCGGCGAACTTCCGGAGCCGGTCGACCTGCAGGATAGTGATCGTCTGTCCCTCCGAGAGGATCCAGGACCGCCGCTCGAACTCGCGCAACGCCTGGTTCACCGACTGCCGTGAGCCGCCTAGCAATGACGCGATCTCGGTCTGGGTGAGGCCCAGCTCGATGACCGTCCGGCCCGCCTCCCGCATCCGCAGCAACAGCAACTTCGCCACCCGCCGCGGCAGGTCAAGGAACACCAGGTCGGCGTTGGCCCCGGTGAGCCTGCGCACATGCGCGACGAGGGCGCGGATGAGCTGCTCCGCGACGGCCGGGCGTTCCCGGACCAGTTCCCACACCGCGGTCCGGTCGAGCACCAGCGCCGTGCTGGGCTCCAGCGCCTCGACGCTGGCGGAGCGGGTGCCAGCCTCGACGATGTTCAGTTCGCCCAGGGTCTCGCGCGGGCCGGCAATGTTCAGGACATGGTCACGCCCGTCGTCCGCCTTCGTAAGAATCTTCAGCCGCCCACTGGCGACGACGAGCAGTGTGTCTGCGGGCTCGCCTTCGGTGAAGACCACCTGCCCGCGCCGGAATCGCCGCGTCACCGCCCGTGAGGCGAGCCGCAGCAGATCCTCCTCGTCCAGCTCCTTCAACAGCGTGGTCGCGCGGAGGAGGGCGACCGCCTCGTTGTCGTGCATGCGGTGACCGTAGCGCCGCCGGTCCTCCTCATGCGCCGCAGCCGGCAAGGAGGGCCGGGCCGACATGGATGATGCCGCGGGAGCGTCCTCAGTGAAACTCACGCGCTCATCATGCCGCCACGTGTCGCCCGCTCCAGCAGCGCACAACGTCACGCATGCTGAGAACCCCGGCGACATCGCCACCCGAGGTGACGATGAGGTGGCGGAACCCGCCGCGCAGCATCGCGGCCGCAGCCTCATCCAGCGACCAGGCCGGATCCGCGAAGACGACATCCCGGGTGAGGTGATCACCCGCGGTCTCGACCTCCGGATCCTGTCCGGCGGCGATCGAGCGAAGAATGTCCCGCTCGGTGAGGATCCCGTAACCCGAGCTGTCGGCGTCCCGCACGATCGCGGCGCCGACCTTGCGGGCCGCCATCAGCCGCGCCGCCTGCCGCAGCGAGTGACCAGGACCGATCATGAGAACTAGGGAACTCATCCCGTCCGAGACGCGCACGAGGCCCTCCCGACGCTTGTGCGATTGTGACTGCATCCACCGCGACGGTAGGCCCCGCGAGGCGGCTTGACCAGACGAAAACGGAATACGGCGTGGCCCGAATGTGACCTCAACCACGCCGCCGTCCCCGCCGGGCGGCGCTTCGCCCTGCTGTCGACTAGCTTGCGACGAGCTCGTTCCAGGACCGGTAGCGCTCCACCTCACCGCGGGTGGCGCGGTGGAAGATCTCCAGCAGCTCGCGCGTGACCGGGCCCGGCTTACCCGTACCGATCTGCCGGTCGTCGACCGACACGATCGGGACGATCTCCGCCGCCGTGCCGGTGAAGAACGCCTCGTCGGCCAGGTAGAGATCGGTGCGCACGATGTGCTGTTCGAGCACCTCGTAGCCCTGGTCGGCGGCGATCCGCATGATCGAGGCACGCGTGATGCCGCCGAGCGGGCCGTCGCTGAGCAGCGGCGTGATCACCTTACGGCCGGAGACGATGAAGACGTTCTCGCCCGTGCCATCCGCGATGTGGCCGTTGGGGCTGGTGAGGATGGCCTCGTCATAGCCGGCCTTGACCGCGGCGACCTTGGCCAGCGACGAGTTCAGGTACTGCCCCGACGCCTTCGCCGCCGGCGGCGTGATGTTCGGGTCGTTGCGCTTCCAGGAGGAGATCATCGCGCGGACGCCGTTGGCCTCCGCCTCCTCACCGAGGTAAGCGCCCCACGGCCAGACCGCGATCATCACCTCGACCGGCGACGGCAGCGGGTTGAGCCCCATCTCGCCGTAGCCCAGGTACACCAGCGGCCGGATGTAGCAGGAGCCGATCTCGTTGACCGCGATCGTCTCCTTGGTCGCCGCCACCACCTTCTCCTGGGTGAAGGGCGGGTCCATCACGTAGATCTTCGCGCTGCGGTACAACCGGGCGATGTGGTCGGTCAACCGGAACACGGCGGGGCCGTCGGCCGTCTCATAGGCACGGATGCCCTCGAACACTCCCCAGCCGTAGTGCAGGGTCGGGTTGAGGACGTGGATGCGGGCGTCGTCCCAGTCGACGAACTCGCCACTCATCCAGATCTTCGAGGTCGGGGAAATCGGCACGGCGGACTCCAGCACACGATACGACGAGGCAAACGGACTAACTGGGACGACGATTTCGCCGCGCATCGCCCTGGTGAGGCCCCGCCGGCTGCCGTCTACCGGATCTACGGCTCCCGACCGAGGATAACCACGGCGACCAGCGGCCGGCCAGGCATGAGCGAAGTCCCCGGGTCCGGCAGCGGCCCGAACGGGCGGCGCCCGGTGCCGGGACGCCGCGCGCCGCAACCGCCACCGGAGCCGGC